>QHTS01000314.1 GCA_003220905.1 Gemmatimonadota bacterium
ACGACAGAAGGCGAGCGGACGATCCGTGAACGGCACGTACACCACGCGATGGCGCGCCGGGAGCGTCCGCTCGATGCCCCGGAGCTCGGGATCCCCTTCAATCCCGACACACGCGACGACCACCGGGCGCTCGAGGGCGGCGAGTCCCCGGAGCAAGACGTGCTGGTCCTTGCGACGAGCGAGCACCAGGACGACCGGGCGTCCGGCCAACTCGCCCAGCGCGGCCCGAGCGGCCGCCATGTCATCCTCGGACGGCGGGGCGTCCACCCGCGCGACATCGATCCCATTCGTCACGATGCGGAGGCGCCCGGCCGGATGCAGGCGGCGGCGCAGCGCGCGGGCCACCGCATGGCTCACGGCGATCGTGCGATCGGCGGAGAGCCCCACGGCGAGCAGCTCTGCAGGGGAGGTGAGCGGCATCGTGTGCCGGGTCACGACAAACGGCCGTCCCAGGCGACGCCGCCACCGCAGCCAGGTCAGCGCCCGGCGGTCGCGCGTGTCGTGGCTGTTCACGAGGTCGACGCGCTCGCGTGCCATCACGGCGTCCAAGGTGCGCGCGAGCGGAGCGAGCCGACCGAAGTCCAGGGGCACGAGCGGCAATCCGGCACCCCGCGCGAGACTCGCGAGCGTGGTTCCCGCACGGCACCCCACGAGCACGCGATGGCCGCGACGGACGAGCTCCCCGCTCAAGCTCGCGATCACCATCGTCGAGCCGGATCCGGTGCCTTGATGGGTGAGTTGGAGGATGGTGAGCGGCCGGTCTGGCATGGCCCGAAGCTAGTGACTCGATGTCGACGTTTCCATGGCGTCGCTTGCGGAGTCCGTCCCCCTGCCGTTTTATTGCGTCCGGCCGGGACGAGGGCATGCCAGCTGAAAGCCAAGGAGTTCATCTACCTGCTCGGCGTCAAACCGAAGCCGAAGACTTTCGGATTCGTGATCGAGGCGCACGACCTCCCCCGCGAGGGTCGGCTGGAGGTCGCGCGATGGTTGCACCCCGGCGCGTACCAGATCGCGCCGTTGCAGGTCCAGGCGGCCGTGGATCAGCTGCGCCGGTTCCTGCGCGCCGGCGACGTCGCGATCGACATCGGCGCCCACACCGGCGATACCACGCTCCCCATCGCGTTGGCGGTCGGCGCCACTGGTCTCGTCCTCGCGCTTGAGCCCAACCCGTATGTGTTTCCGGTCCTGGAGCGGAATGCGAGCCTCAACCCGGCAAAGACCAAGATCCTGCCGCTGAAGTTCGCCGCGATGCGGACGGACGGGTTCTATGAGTTCCAGTACGGCGAGGAAGGCTACTGCAACGGCGGGTTTCACGAGGGCATGAGCAAGTGGCTGCATGGGAGTGCGTTCAAGGTCCGGGTGGAGGGCAAGAACGTGCAAGACTTCCTCACACGGGAACACCCCGATCTCATCCCGCGGCTGCGCTTCATCAAAGTGGACGCCGAAGGATTCGACTTGCCCATTCTCGAGACACTCGAGGACCTCGTCCGCGGCCAGCGACCCTTTCTCCAGGTGGAGATGTTCAGTCTCCGCAAGTCCACCCGCGCCTATCGCCTCGGGCTGTACGACTTCCTCGTTCGTCATGGTTACGAGGTGCATCGGGTGGAGGGCAACGCAAACTTCCTCGGCGACCGCATCACGCCGGAGAACCTCATGCGGTGGAACGTCTACGACGTATTCTGCGTGCCGTCGAGCTAGTTATCTTGTCCTCGGCATGCACGTCGTCGTGGCCTCCCATCAGCCGCTGCCGGCGAAGGGTTACGGCGGTCCGCAACGCGTCGTCGTGGCGCTGGTGCGGGGGCTCGCGGCGCTCGGCCACCGGGTCACGCTGCTCGCGCCACCGAGCACGCGAGTCCCCGAGGCGACCGTCGTGGCCGTGCCTCCCCGCAAGCTGGCCGATCCCGCGACGCTCGCACCGTACGTCCCCCGCGACGCCGCGATCGTCCACGCGCACTTCCCGCTGCGCTCCGCACCCGGCTCTTTCCCGTTCGTCCAGACCGTCCACCGCAACCTGAAGCCCCACGCTCCCGCGTATCCCAACAGCATCTTTCTCTCCCGCGATCATGCGCGCCGTCACCACAGCGACGTCTTCGTCTATAACGGGCTCGATCCCGCGGACTACGTCTTCCGGCGCTTTCCGCGGCGCTGGTCGCAGTACGACCTGTTCCTCGGGAATCTGCACAGCGCCAAGGGCTATCACTGGGCGGTGGAAGCGGCGAAGCGCACCGGCCACCGGCTGATTGTCGCCGGCGGCTGGCGGCCCAGCTTCACGGGATCGATCAAGTTCGTGGGTGAAGTGGACGGCGCCACCAAGGCGGCGCTGCTCGCGCGTGCCCGGTGCTTATGGAACCCGGCCGCGTGGGACGAGCCGTTCGGTCTGGTGACGATTGAGGCGCTGCTCTCGGGCACGCCGGTGCTCGGGACCCACCGGGGCGCCCTCCCGGAGCTGATCACGCCCGAGGTAGGCGCGCTGTGCGACACCGTGGACGAGATGATCGCAGCGGCCGAGCGGATCCACACGCGCGACCCCGCGGCATGTCGTGCGCACGCCGAGCATCACTTCACTCACCTCGTGATGGCCGAGGAGTACATCCGGACGTATGCACACGTGCTCGAAACGGGAGCTCTCCCTCCCGGAGGATCGACGCGTGGCGCAACCCCGTAATCGGGCCGGCCCCGTAGCCGCGACCCCCCATGCATATCGTGCAATTCAACCACGTGCGGGTCCCCGTCTCGAAGTACGGGGGCGCGGAGCGCATCGTGGTGTGGTTGAGCCAAGGTCTGGTCGAGCTGGGTCATGAGGTTACCCTGCTCGCGCCGAAGGGGAGTCGCGTAGCGGGCGTGCGGGTCGTGGAGGTGTCCCCTGAGGAGGTGCTATCGTCGGGGTTCGATCTGCATCGCCACGTCAGCGAGCCGGTCGACATCATGCACTATCACTGCGAGATCCGTTACCCGCCACCGAGCGTGCCGTGCGTCTGGACGCTCCACGGGAACATGGGCGGCGGATGGCGGGCCGATTCGCGAACGATCTGCGTGAGCCGGGACCACGCAGGCCGTCACGGCACCCACGCCTTCGTGCGCAACGGCGTCCGCCTGGACGAGTACGAATTCAGGACCGCGAAGGCAGACTACGATCTCTTCCTGGCGCGGCTGCACAGCGTCAAAGGATGGCAGGTGGCGATCGCGGCCGCGAAACGGTGTCGCGTGCGGCTCACGCTGGCGGGTGGATGGCGGCCCAGTTTTTCGCGCTATATCAAATTCGTCGGTCAGGTCGGCGGCGCGCGAAAGCGCGAGCTGCTGGCGGGAGCGCGCTGCCTGTGGATGCCGGTGCGCTGGGAGGATCCGTGTCCGGTCAACATCCTCGAGGCGCTCGCCAGCGGCACCCCGATCATCGGATCTCCCCGCGGCTCCCTGCCGGAGCTGATCTCACCGGACACGGGCGGACTCGGGACGACGCTCGAGGAGCTCGTGGCGCTGCGCGGTCGTTTGGCAGATTGGGATCCGCGCGCCTGCCGCGCCCGCGCCGAGCGGAGCTTCTCGCATCTCGTCATGGCAGAGGAGTACGTCCGGATGTACCGGTCGGTGCTCGAGACCGGCACGCTGCCGCCGGGCCGGCCGACGCCCTGAGCGGTCAACACCCGATGTCAGTCGGTCGCGACGACAGCCGGGCGAGTGCGCGGAGCGAAGGCCACCACGGACAGCAGCAGCAGCGCACCCCAGGTGTAGAGTGACAGGTTAAACACGGCATCACGCAGCGAGAGGCTCCACACCGTCGCAATTCCGGATGTTGCCACGCCCGCCAGCAACAAAGCGAAGGACCACCCCCGGGCCCGATCATGCGACGGCAGTCGCAGCGCGACGATCCACACGGGGAGCGCGAATAGGAAGTAATGCACCCACGCGATAGGGGAGAGCAGCACCGCCACCAGCCCAACGACGGCGAGCTCTTCGAAGGCCGCATCCGTAACCTTCGGCCGGCGCAGAGCCACGACGCCGAGCGCGATGCAGGCGATATCGAGGACGGCCAGTCCCGCGCCGGGGAGGTGTAACCGGGTCGCGAGCGTGGAGAGCGACTGGTTGCTGCCCCCTTGAGTCCAGGCCACCGGTGAGCTGTTCGCCAACCAGTCGCACACCGCGTCGAACGCCCCAGGCACTCCGTACCGCAACAGTGGCGCGAGGCTCAAGCCGGCAGCGACGGCGATTCCAATCGCGAGGGCCCGCCAATGCCTGCGGTAGGCGAGATACAGGAGCCACACGACCGGGAAGACTTTGAGGGCGGCCGCGGCACCGATCCACGCGCCTGCTCGACCCTCACGTCCGCGCCCTAGGTCGCACGCGGCGGCGACGAGGAGCGCGAGCAACACGGCGTTCAGGTTCAAGTCCTCGAAGTTCCGATGAAGCGGCGCAGCCACGGCGGCCAGGGCGAGGGCCACGGGCTTCCAGCGATCCCGCGGTAGGCGGGCGATGCTCCAGCCGAGACACGCCAGGCTGCCGGCCGCCCATGCGCCTTTCGCCAGCGCGGCGCTCAACTGGGCTACGAGCGCGAACGGCACGACCAGCAGCACAGCGAGTGGCGGCCACCACACGCCGACCCGCGGGGGGTGTGCGTAGAGCGGCAAGCCTTCGAGCCACAGTCGCGCGGCGGCAAAGTGCGCTTCGAGGTCGCCGCCCCGGCGGATGCCCGTGGAGATGGCGACGGCCCCGTAGAGGATTCCGGCGAGCACGAGGAGTCTCAGCTCTCGCGGCGTCATCGGTTTGTTATGAGGCCTCCTCCTTCGGCTACCGCAGCGTGACGGTCAGCAGCTCCTCCATGCGGTGGCGCCACGTGTGCTCCCGCACCGCTCGCTCCCGAGCCGCAGCCGCGAGCGTGCGCCGCCGTGTGGCGTCCGCGAGCAAGGCACGGGCGCGATCCGCGAGCTCGGCCGCACTCCGGTACAGCACGATCTCCCGGTCCGGCGTGAAGTGGCGCGCGATGTCGGCTTTTGCGTCCGACAGTTGCGGCGTGCCCACGGCGGCGAGCTCGAACACACGCATGTTCGCGCCCGTCCCGTAGCGCGCTGGGTCGCCCCGGTCCCCGAACTGCTGGTGGATGTTCACGCCCACCGCCGCACCCGCCAGCGCCCGCACGAAGTCCTCCCCGTACAGGGGCCCGCGCGGCCAGCCGGGCCCCCACGAGACTAACCCGACATTGGCGAGCTCCCGCAACACGGGCTCGCGCACGTCATCGCGGGACCCCACAAACACGAGCGGCGTCGCCCAACGCGCGTCGGGCGGCAGGGAGGGGGGGGGCGGCCGCAGGTACTCGGGGTCGCAGCCGAAGGCGAGGTAGTGGGCGCGGGCACCCGCCGAGCGGTGGCGCGCCACACTGGAGCTGTCGTGGGTGAAGAAGCAGTCGTATGCAGGGGCGAGGTGCGTGGAAAGCTCGAGCAGGTGGGGGTCGTCCGGGAACCAGTTGACCCAGCGGCCGCCGAAGCGGCGTCGCAGCTCGCCGACGTCGGCCGGCGCGAGGCTCGCCCCCTTGAAGGTCAGCACGATGTCGGCGGGTCCCTGCCGCAGGCGAGCGGCGAGCCGGGTGGCGAGGGAGCGTCCGAAGAAGGCGTTCCAGCCACGGCGCCGCTCCTCGCAGCGGCGCACTTCGCATCCCAGCGCGGTAAGCGCCGCCGCGAGCGCCAGGCCGCTCCGGTGGTAGCGGCGGTTGAACGCCGCGACCAGCACGACCCGCAGCCCCCCGAATGGGCGGGCCGTCATACCTCGACGTAGTTCCGGTATTCGAAGGGGCGCGCGCCGGTCAGCCGCTCGAACCAGTCGGACAAATAGAGCCGGAGGTGTGCGACCTTGAGGCGTCGCGGGCCTACGGCAGGCCCGCCCGCGGCTGCGCGTCGCGCCGCAATCCACGCCTCGGCCGCCCGCGGGTGGGAGCCCGTAAACCGGCGCAGCAGCGGCGTCCAGTACAGGGCCTCCAGCTCGGCGTGCGCTTCCAGCTGGTCCACCCGTTCGGGGAACACCTCCTGCGACGCTACGAACTTCTGGCGCATGGATTGCGACGGGCGCGCCCAGCCATAGTGGAACATCGGCGCCCCCGTCGCCCGCGCCCGTACGCGACGCTCCTCGGGACCGACCCGAAATCCCTGCGCGTCCTGGTAGGAGCGGATCTCCCGCCCGAGCCGCACCACGCGCACCTCGCGGCGGTACCAGTGCCGGTCCGTGGCGAGCGTGTCGAAGTCGCCGTAGAAATGGTGATACTCGACGAGCAGGCCCTCGACGCGGGCCTCCCGATCCCACTCCCGTATCTTCTCGCGCAGGGCCGCGGCGCCCATCTCGTGCAGCACCTCGTCCGCCTGGATGTAGACGCCCCACGCGCCGCGGCAGGCGGCCATCGCGCGGTTCGTCTCGTGCGCGAGCGCCCCGCTGCCGTGGGAGAAATCCCAGACGCTGTCGATGATGCGGACCCTGCGGTCGCCCAGCCCGGCGACGACGTCGCGCGTGTCGTCGTCCGACTGTCCGACGTTGACGACGACTTCGTCGCACAGCTCGAGAATCGAGCGAATCGCCGGAACGATCGGGTAGTCGAGCGTGACCGCGTTCCGGACGATGGTGAAGCCGGAGATCACGTCAGGTGCGGAACTGCATGTCGTGCAGCCGGCGATACAGCCCGCCTGCGGCGTACAGCGTCGCGTGGGTTCCCCGCTCCACGATCCGGCCCTCGGCGAGCACCACGATCAGATCGGCATGTTGGACGGTGGCGAGCCGGTGCGCGATGACGAACGTCGTGCGGCGCGCCATCAGCCGGTCGATGGCCTCCTGCACCAGCCGCTCGGACTCCATGTCGAGCGCGCTGGTCGCCTCGTCCAGAATCAAGATGGGCGGATCGCGCAGCAGCGCACGCGCGATCGCGATCCGCTGGCGCTCGCCGCCCGAAAGCCGGGTGCCCCGCTCGCCCAGGAGCGTGTGATAGCCCTCGGGGAGCTGAGAGACGAAGTCGTGGGCGTTGGCGGCGCGCGCGGCGGCCTGGACCTGCG
>QHTS01000315.1 GCA_003220905.1 Gemmatimonadota bacterium
TGGATCGACGTAACGCCCTGGCGCGTGCCCGCGACCTTGAAGTCCATGTCGCCCAGGGCGTCTTCGGTGCCCAGGATGTCCGTGAGCACCGCCACCCGGTCGGCTTCCTTGATGAGCCCCATCGCGACGCCGGCGCACGCGGCGGTCATCGGTACCCCGGCGTCGAACAGCGCGAGCGAGCCGCCGCACACCGTGGCCATGGACGACGAGCCGTTCGACTCGAGGATGTCGGATACGATGCGGATGGTGTAGGGGAACTGGTCGTACGGCGGCAGCAGCGCCTGCAGCGCCCGCTCGGCCAGCGCGCCGTGCCCCACCTCGCGGCGCGACGTCCCGCGGATCGGCCGGACCTCGCCGGACGAGAACGGCGGGAAGTTATAGTGCAGCATGCACGACTTGGATGTCTCCTGCGCCACATCGATCGAATCGATCCGCTGCTCGTCCGACACGGTGCCGAGCGTCGCCGACACGAGCGCTTGCGTCTGGCCGCGCGTGAACAGCGCGGAGCCGTGCGTGCGCGGCAGCACCCCCACTTCACAGCTGATGGGCCGCACCGTGTCCAGGTCGCGCCCGTCCACCCGCTCAGCGTGCGTCAGGACCTGGTTGCGCATCGTGTGATACTCGATTTCCTCGATGACGTTGGCGACGTCTTTCACGTTGTCGGGGAACTCGGCCGCGAGCTCTTCCTGGATCGTGGCCTTGAGGGCCGCGAGCGCCTGCGCCCGCTCGGACTTCTCCGGCAGGTTGAGCGCCTCGGAGACCCGGGCCTCCGCGAGCTGCTTCACCCGCGTCACCAGCTCCGCCGGGGGCTCGACCTTGGTCCATTCCATTTTGGGCTGCCGCATCTCGGCGACCAGCTCGGTCGCGGCGTCCAGCAGCTCCCGAATGCCCTTGTGCGCCACCTCGAGGCCCTTCACGATCTCGGCCTCCGTCAGCTCGAGCGCCCCGCCCTCCACCATCACGATCGAATCCTTCGAGCCGGACACGACCATGTCCACGTCGGAGAACTCGAGCTGCTGGAAGGTGGGATTCAGGATCCAGGCGCCTTCGACCCGCCCCACGCGGACCGCGGCGATCGGGCCGTTCCATGGCACCTTGGACATGGTCAGCGCCGCCGAGGCGGCCGTCAGGCCCAGCACGTCGGCGTCGTTCTCCTGGTCCGCCGAGAGGACGTAGACGAACACCTGCACCTCGTTCTTGAACCCTTCCGGGAACAGCGGCCGCACCGAGCGGTCGATCCCGCGCGCCGCGAGGATCTCTTCGTCCGAGGGGCGGCCCTCACGCTTCAAAAAGCCGCCGGGAATCTTGCCGGCGGCGTAGGCCTTCTCGCGATATTCGACGGTCAGCGGAAAGAACGGGAGGGTCGAGACGTTGTCCGACACCGTCACCGTGGCGAGCACGACCGTCTCCCCGAACTGCAGGAGGCAGGAGCCCGCGGCCTGTTTGGCCAGGCGGCCCGCCTCGAGCTTCAGAGTGCGGCCCGCGAAGTTACGCTCTACGTGTTTCACCATATTGCCTGTCTAGAGCACAAAGAAATGCGCGCAAGGCGCCCCGGTGCTCTTCCGGGGCGCCCAACGCGACGCCAGCGGTGTTAATGGCGGAGACCCAGCTCTTCGATGAGCTGCCGATATCGTTCCAGGTCGGCGCGCTTCAGGTACTCGAGCAGGCGGCGGCGCTGCGAGACCATCCTGAGCAGGCCGCGCTGTCCGTGAAAGTCCTTGGCGTGCACCCGGAAGTGATCGGTGAGGCTGTTGATCCGCTCGGTGAGCAGCGCGATCTGGACCGGGGCCGACCCCGTGTCTCCCTCGTGCTGCCCGTACTTCCTGACCGGCGTCGTCTTGTCGTACATCTGATCCAGTTCCCTAATTGTTGAGAGCGCAGTAACTTAGACCGCCGACACCGGTTTGTAAAGCCCTCGTGACCAACGCGCTCTCAGCGCCCACCGACCTCCTCGGCCGCACCGTCGGCCCCTACGACCTCGAGCGTGTGCTCGGCCAGGGCGGGTTCGCCTGGGTGTTCGCGGGTCGCGAGCTGGACGGGAGCCCCGTCGCCGTCAAGGTCCTCATGCCGCGCTACGCCGGTGACCCGCAGTTCGAGAGCCGGTTCCGGAACGAAGCCGAAACCGCGGCGAAGCTCCAACACCCGAACATCATCCGCATCCGATTCGTGGCGCGCTCGGGAAGCTACGTCTACTTCGGGATGGACCTGTGCGCCGACTCGCTCGCTGCGCGGCTCGAGCGCGACGGACCGCTCCCGGAGGCCGACATCGTGCGCATCGCGGGCGACGTGGCCCGGGCGCTCCAGTTCGCCCACGCCCAGGGAGTGATCCACCGCGATTTGAAGCCCGACAACATCCTGCTCCACGCGGACGGGCGCGCCGTCCTCTCGGACTTCGGCATCGCGCGAGCGGTGTCGGGCTACGTCGCCTCCACCGGCGTGAACATGACGATCGGAACGCCGCAGTACCTCTCGCCCGAGCAGGCGCAGGGGCGACCCCTCGATGCGCGCCTCGATTTCTACGCCCTGGGCGTCACGCTCTTCAAGGCGGCGACCGGCGAGGTGCCCTTCACCTCCACCGACTGGTTCGAGCTGGCGCGGATGCACGTGGAAGCCTCTCCGCCCTCGCTGCGGAAGAAGCGGCCGCAGCTGTCCAGACGGTTCGAGCGCGTGGTGATGAAATGCCTCGCGAAGCATCCGGACGATCGCTACCGGGACGCTACCGCGCTGCTCGCCGGTCTCGCGGAGGTGGACGGCAAGCCGCCGGTGGGGCTGCTGGCGCGCTGGCGGGAGTGGTGGTCACGCTGACGCGGAGCCGCGGAATAGCGACCGGATCCAAGCCCAGAAGCCCATTGCTTTCGCGGACTGCACGTTTCCCGTTTCCCGTTTCCCGCTTCCCGCGAGCACCGCCTCCGCCGCCTCCCTCAGCTCCGCTTCATGTTGCTTCGGGAACGGCCGCTTCGCGAGCCGAATGTCGAAGCCCGGGCCGCCGGTCGCAGTCCCCAGCTCGACGATCCCCGGCGACGCCCGGTCGATCACGTCGATCAAGGGCTGCAGCGATTCCCGGTTGCCGTTGTTCGAATCCCCGTAATACGCCGCGGATATGGCGATTACGAGCCGCTCCGCCTTCAGGCGGCCCGCCACGTAGCTCTCGAGGGCGTCGCTAATGCGAGAAGAGTCCAAGGACTTCCCGTCCGATGACGAGCAGCATGAGCGTCGCAATCAAGGCGAACCCGACCTGCGTCAACCGAAGCCGCACGCCGAGCGACAGCGGCCTCCGCAGGATCGCTTCAGCAATCAGAAACACCACCTGCCCCCCGTCGAGGATCGGAATCGGAAGCAGGTTCAGCAGCGCGAGATTGACGGATAGGATTGCCGTCAGCGCGAGCAGCGGCCCCAAGCCTTGCCGCGCCGCCTGACCGGAGAGCCGGCCGATCGTGATCGGACCCCCGACCTCGGACAGCGAAACGTCCCGTGTGATCAGCCCCTTCAGGAAGGTGAGCACCTGCCGCCCGTCACGCACGGCGCGGGCGGTGCCTGCCCGTACGGCGCCGATCGGGCCGTAGCGCTCGAGCGTGACCGGCTGCAGCGGAGTGATCCCTGCGAACCCCCGCATCGCGGATTCACCGGTTCGAGAATCGGTGACCGAGCGTAGGGTCGGGATCAATGTGAGGGTGAGGAGCCTGCCCTCCCGCTCCACGTCGACGGCAAGGCGGCGGTTCGGGTTCGCTCGCACGATTCGCGTGAACTGGGACCAGGATACGACTGGCTCTCCGTTCAAACGCACGACGCGGTCACTGGGCCGGAATCCCGCGTGGTCAGCGGGCGTGCCTTCCCCCACCGTTTGGACGACGGGCGGGAACAGCGGCTCAATGGCTCGCACCAGCGCGATGCGTGCTTCCGGCTTGCGACGCTCCAGCGTGATGACGAGCGGCGCGTCGCGACCGGCGACGCGCAGAGCCAGCGGCAACGGGCTGGTGACCAAGCGCTCGATCAGCTCGTTCCACGAGGTCACGGAATCTCCGTTAACGGCAGCGATCCGGTCGCCACGAGACAGAGCCGCCATCGCGCTGGCGCCCGCGGGCAGCTCGCTCACGTACACCGTGTCGATCTGCGTCGTCGCGATGCGCTCGGCGCCAACGGTCCCGTAGAGCCCGCTGTACAGGGCGACCGCCAGCAGGGCATTCATCGTCACCCCCGCCAGAATGACCACCGTCCGTTTCCACAGCGGCTGGCGGTCGAACGCGCGCGCCGGGTCGACCGGGACGTCGGACTTCCCGCCCTCGACACCTCCGGCCACTCCCTCGTCTTCGAGCCCCGCCATCTTCACGTAGCCGCCGAGCGGCAGCCAGGAGAGCCAGTACTCGGTCTCGCCGCGCCGCCAGCTGAAAATGGGACGCCCGAAGCCGATCGAGAACCGCAAGACCTGAATCCCCACGGCCTTCGCGGCGAGGAAGTGGCCCATTTCGTGGACGAAGATCAGCGGACCGAGGACGACCGCGAGCGCCGCCAGGGTCAGGAGCACGCCGCCTCCCGCGCCAGGCGCCGCGCGTCCGCATCCGCGGCGAGCACCGCATCGAGCGACGCGGCGTCGCTTGCGTGGTGCGCGTCGAGCACGCGCGCGATGGTCTCCGCGATCCGACCGAACCGGACCTTGCCCTC
>QHTS01000056.1 GCA_003220905.1 Gemmatimonadota bacterium
TGCGGCCGCGAGCTGACGGCCGCACCCATCGAGGCATCGAGGCGGCGGGTTTGTCGCGCCGGCGCAACACACGTGCTGTCCGTCCTGCCCATATCGGGGTAGCAACCCGTGACCCCGTCTCGGCACTCACACTTCGCGCGGACCGGCACTCATGTCGGGAGCGCCCTACCCGGAAGATCAATGGACTCGAGCGGAGCCAACGCCTCAAGTCCTGGCGCAGTACATCCGGGGTAGCGAAGGAGCCTACAATCGGACGACGTTCGGCGTGTTCGAGCGGCTCCTCCCCGCCGACCTGCGTGGGCGCCGCGTGCTGGACTATGGCGGCGGCGCCGGGTGGATGGCCGTGCGCTGTGCGGAGCTGGGAGCGCAGGTGACGTTGGTAGACGCGGCCACGAACGCGCTGCGCCTGGCCCTGATGCTTGCGCAGACGCGCGGTGTGACGGACCGGCTCGAGACGGTCCGCGGGGGCAGGGTGACGCCGGACCTGCAGCGGCGGCGGTTCGACGTCGTGATCGCGAAGGACATTGTGGAGCACATCCCGGACGACCACCGGTTCCTCGCCGAGCTGGCCGCCTGTCAGGATCCGGGAGCCCTGCTTCTCCTGAGCAGTCAAAACCGTCGCTCACTCAACTACCTGCTCGAAGGGACGTACCGGCGCTGGTGGTGCGGTGAGCGAGACTGGTGCGGCTGGGACCCGACCCACCTGCGCTTCTATACGCCGGCCTCGTTGCGGCGGTTGCTCGAGGGCGCAGGCTACCGGCTGAAACGGTGGTGGGGAGTCTATGTCATCCCGTACGACATCCTGTCCTGGCCACTGTTACTTCGCAAGCGCATCGTGCTCGAGGGACTGCATCGCTTCGACCTCCGGTTCGGCCGCTGGTTCCCGTTCAATCGGTGGGGCTGGAACACGATCATCGCGGCGGAACGGGTGCGTAGCTAGGCGGCAGCTTCTTGTACCGCTCGAGCAGCTCCGTCTGCCGGCTCTTGAGCGGGATCTCCTTGCCGCGAATCAGCACGTGCTCCACGCCCGTCGTGAATTCGAACGGGTCTCCCGACCAGACGACGAGATTGGCCACCTTCCCCGGCTCGAGCGAGCCGTAGCGATCGGCCACCCCGAAGATCTCCGCCGGAGACAGCGTCACGGCGCGCAGCGCCTGATCCCACGTCATACCGTAGGCGACGGCGTTTCCGGCCTGCTGGCGCAGGTTGCGCGACTTGTGCGTGTCGGTCTCGAGGAGCGCGACCGTCACCCCCGCCTTGACGAGCAGGGCGGCGTTCTCGTAGCGGATGCCGAGCGAATCGTACCCCGGGATGTTGTCCATCGGCTCGACCAGCACCGGGACGCCCGCCGCCGCGATTGCCGCCGCCATCTCCCACCCCTCGGCGGCGCCGGCAAGAATCAGTTTGAGCTTGAACTCCTTCGCGAGCCGCAACGCAGTCTCGATGTCGCTGCGCCGGTTGGCGAGCGCGATGAGGGACACCCGGCCGTGCAGCACCGGGAGCAGTGCCTCGAGATCCCCGGCCGACGCCGAAAGCGGTCGCATCTGCGCCCGGCTGAAATCAGTCTTGCGTCGTTCATACTCGAGTGCATCCCGGAATACCTGGCGCAGGCGCGCCGCGATTGCCGCACGCGAGCCGCCGGCGTCATCCTTGCCGCTCTCGGACAGGTCGGCGACGATCCCAACCGGAGATCTCACCACCATCTGTTCCATGGTTGCGCCGTCGAGGTCGATCAGTACCGCCTGACCGCTCACCAGGTTGCCGGAGGGCACCGCGAGCGCGGTGGTGATCCCTTCGATCCGCGTGACGGGGATGAGCGTGGAGGCGGGGTTGATCCCTTCCGCCACGTTGAAGGCCGCGGCGATGGTATCGCCCTGCACCGTGCCCTCGCGCGTCGCCGACACGGCGCCGATCTCCACCAGGCCGAGCTGACCCGCGCCATCGATGAGCCCCGGGGTGACCCACTTCCCGCTGGCGTCGATGCGAGTCACGCCCGGGGGAATCGAGACACTCGTTCCCACCGCGACGATCCGGCCGTCGCGGATCAGCACGCTCGCGTTGGCGAGCTTCGGGCCGGACACGGGATACACCGTTCCACCCGTGATGGCGATGGTCTGGGCGAGCAGGAGCGCGATCATCGGTCACTCCCGGGCGCGGGGACTTGGCCGAGCTCGAAGTCGGTGCGCGGCTGGTGCGCGGGATCGGTGCGGTCGTACGCGAGCCAGCCGTCGTTGTAGACCTGGACGGCCTTCGAATAGACCGAGAACGGATCGCCGGACCACACCACCACGTCGGCCATCTTGCCGGGCTCGAGCGTTCCGACGATCGAGTCGAGCCCGATGGCCCAGGCAGGGTTGAGCGTGATCCACCGGAGGGCCTGGTCGCGCGTGACCGGAATGCCGGCCCGCTGGCCGGCGTACATCGCCTTGGCGGCTTCCTGGTTGAGCCGCTGGATGCCACCCGGATCGTCCGAATGGATGATCGGCCGGCCGCCCGCCTGTTGGTTCAGGGCGGCGTTTTGCTGGATCCCGTCCATCGCCTCTTCCTTGAACCCCCACCAGTCCGCCCACACCGAGACCGATGTCCCTTCCTTCGCGAGCAGGTCGGCAATCTTGTACGACTCCACCGCGTGGTGGAACGAACGGATCTTGAACCCGAACTCGTGTGCCAGATCGAGCATCTGCGCCATCTCGTCGGCGCGGTAGCAGTGGTTCTGCACGTAGATGTTGCCTCGCAGCACCTCGGCCAGCGATTCGGTCCGGAGGTTCCGCTCCGGCGGATCGCCCTTGTGATCCTTGTTCCAGGCATCCCACTTCCGCCGATACGACTCCGCCTGGATGAACGCGGCGCGGTAGCCCGCCATGTTGCCCATGCGGGTGGACGGCCCGCCCCGCATGCGATACACGCGCTTGGGATTCTCGCCGCACGCCATCTTCAGGCCGTAGCGCGCGCCGGGAAACTTC
>QHTS01000316.1 GCA_003220905.1 Gemmatimonadota bacterium
AGTTCACCGCCCAGTCGACCAAGTCCTGGAACTTCGCCAGCAGGTAGTTCGGGCTCTGCCCTTGGACTTCCTTCGTCTCGAGGACCCGCTTCATCACCGTACCCCGTCTAGCCGGGACGCCGTTGTGCTACGCTCTCGCGTGACGCATTCGCTTGACGCCTCAATTCCATTCCAACGCTCCGCGCTTCCAGACGTACACGTACCCGACCGCCAGGATGAGCATGAACACCAGCATTTCGACGAGCAGGAACCCCGTGCTCGGTCCCCCCCCTGCACCCCCGCCCGCGAAGTAAATCGTTCCCCAGGGAATGAGGAACACCGTCTCGATGTCGAAAATGATGAAGAGCATCGCGACGAGATAGAACTTCACCGAAAAACGCTCGCGCGCGGTGCCGAGCGGCGGCATGCCGCTCTCGTACGGGCTGTCCTTGATGGCGGTGGGCTTGTGGGGGGCGAGGAGATGCGACAGCCCGATCAACAGGGCCGCGTTGAACGCCACGAATCCGAGCAGGAGGAGGAAGGCGAGATAGGGCTGGTTCATGTGAGTTCGTGAAAAAATTCACTTGACCCGTCGAAACGTATCCGGCCGCGGCGGGCTTGTCAACCGAAACGAGTGGCGTAAGTGTCGATGCCGCCGATATATTGCCGCCCCATGTCTATCAAGTCCGACCGCTGGATCCGGCGTATGGCCACCGAGCGCCGCATGATCGAGCCGTTCGCGGAAAACCAGGCGCGCGCCGGTGTCATCTCCTATGGCGTTTCGTCCTACGGATACGACATGCGGGTCGCGCCCGAGTTCAAGATCTTCACCAACGCGCTCTCTGCGGTGGTGGACCCCAAGCGTTTCGATCCGAAATCGTTCGTCGAGTTCGCAGGTGACGTGTGCATCGTCCCACCCAATTCCTTCGCGCTCGCCCGCTCCGTCGAATACTTCCGCATTCCGCGGAACGTCCTGACGATCTGCGTCGGCAAGAGCACCTACGCTCGCTGCGGCATCATCACCAACGTGACGCCGTTCGAGCCCGAGTGGGAGGGGTTCGTCACGCTCGAGATCTCGAACACGACGCCCCTCCCCGCGCGGATCTACGCCAACGAGGGGATTGCCCAGGTGCTGTTCTTCACGGCCGACGAGGGCGACGAATGCGAGATCAGCTATAAAGACAAGAAAGGCAAGTATCAGGCTCAGACGGGAATCACCTTGCCGAAACTCTAGAGACGTCGCGTAACGACGTCGCGCAACAACGTCGAACGGAACCATAGTCACGTGCTTGTTCGACGCCTCTGTTAGACGCTCTTGCTTGACGCCGCCTTTCTGTTGTACGCGTATGCCACGGCGAGGGCGATCAAGGCGAGCGCGAAGAACGACGCGATGCGGTACAGGGCCTCGAGGTTCGAGAGATCGTACAGCACGATCTTGAGTCCCGCCCCTGCGGCCACCGCAAGCCCGGCCGAGCGGACGTCTTTGCGGTCGCGCTGGAACCCGATCCGTACGAGGGCGGCCGCGTAGACCAGCCAGAACACGCTCAGGGCGAGGTCTCCGGCGAGCGGCGTGCGCCGTCCGAAATAGCGTTGCAGCTCGATCGAGCCGCCCGCGAACACCGCCGCGCCGCACAGCACCCACAGCAACTCGCGGCCGCGCGCGGTCCAGTGCGCCGTACCCGAATCCAACAGCCCCGCTCCCCAACGGCGCGCGGCCAGCGCCGTGCCCGCGATGTAGCCGTACAGCGCCAGCGCCCAGGGGTCGGCGAAAGCCGCGGCATCCGACGGTCGGGACCAGAGCGCGACGCCGAAGAGGTTGGGAAACGCGAGCAGGGCGAGCCCGAGCGCGGCGATCCGCCCGCCGGGTCGCCCGCCCTGCTGCTCCGCCGCGAGCCCGGCCAGAGCGAGCGCCGTCCAGCCGAGGACGACCGTGGGCGCGCTCCCCTGCACGGCCACTGCCAAGCCGCCCAGTGCGAACCCCATGACCAGGTGCGGGGCGGCACGTCGGGCCCACCCGACCCCGAGGTAGACCGCCGCCAGCAGCGCGGGTAAGAGCGCCGGCGCCCGGTCGAGCAGCTTGGGATCCGCCATCCACACGAGGGCGAGCAGCACGAAGGGATTCGCGACGAAGAGCAGCGCTTCCTCGGGAGCCCGGACCCGATTCAGGTCGAGCTCCTGCCACCACAGGAGGGCCGCGATCGCGAACGCCGCGCCGACTGCGAGCCAGCGCTGCGGCTCGGGGCTGTCGCGCACGCCGGCGAGCGCGACGGAGAGCAGGACCCACGCGAGCACCAACATCCCGACTCGCGCCTCGGGCCACGCGCGCCGCCGCGTGACGTGCAGGGTGAGCAGCGCCCCGGCGGCGAGGAACCAGCAGCCGAGCGCGCCGGCCAGCCCCCGGGCGGCGCCCGCGGGGGCCAGGAGGAAATAGCCGGCGAGCGCCAGGTCGAACGTGCGGCGCCAGCTCATCGTGTAGGCGAGGAGGCCCGTGCCGAGGCCGATCACCTCGAGGTACCCCAGGAAGGCTTCGGGGTTGGGCGTCGGCGGCGGGAGCAGGATCGGGGCCAGGTACGCACCGGCCAGCGCCCAGATGGCGAGTCCTTCGATCTCGTGCCGCAGCGCGCGCAGGGTCACGACGACCGTGCACGCGGCGAGGAGGAGCACGCCGATACGACGCTCGAGCAATCCGTACGGCCCGGCGGCCGCCCACAGGCCGAGGTAGACGAGTCCCCCGCCCGCCCCGATCATCGCCGCGCCGTAGCGCAGCAAGCCGCCGCGGATGCGTGCTTCCCCCCACGCCGCCAGCCCGATGCCGGCCGCGATGGCGAGCAGCGAGCGGACCACCGGCGCGATCCAGCCGCGATCGATCGCGTACTTCAGGAAGAATCCTGCCGCCATGAGCAGCGCGAGCACGCCGACGATCAGCAGTCCACGCTGGCCGAACCATTGCTCGAGGTCGGGGGCAGCGGCGGGTGGCGGCGAGTATCGGGGCGGTTCTGGTGCGCGGGACGGGGCTGGCTGAGGGGGCCCGGGAAGGGGCGCGGCGGCCGAGGCGATAGCGAGGCGCTCGGATGCCGGGGGGATGCGCTCGGGGGCGGTGCCGGCCGTGAGCAGTCGCCGCACCATCTGCTCCAGCACTTCGACCCGTCGCTCGAGTCGCTGCAGCGCGTCGCCCTGCTCGTCGCTCACGGCGGTGGCGAGGGGGCGGTCGCCGACCGCGATCCGAAGACCGTGATGACGATCGTCGCCGCTGCCAGGATGACGAGGTCGGGAACCCAGCCGAGCTCGGTCGGAGGCACCGCCATCTGCAGGAAGTTCATCACGAAGTCGAACAGCCCGACCAAGAGACCGAGGAGAACAGTGGCGTGCAGCCCGCGTCCGAGCTGGGTGAGGACACTGCCGGTCACCAGGGCGACCGCGCCCTGCCCCGCGGCGATGCCGACCGTCACGGCCGCGTCTTCGAGCAGCGTCCGCCACAATCCCGGCCGGGTCGTGTGATAGCTGAAAAACCACGTGTGAATGAGCGAGAGCGCGACCCCCGCCACAGCGGCGCATAGCGTCGCCCACACCGCGTAGCCGATCACGATCTTCATCCGGTCGCCGGTGTCGCTAGCCATGCGGACCTCCCTCGCTTCCGGTCGTCGGGGCGCGGGAGCAAATGTGAGGGCTCCGACGCGGCCCCGCTAGTCAGCGCGGGGTCACCGCGTATCTTAGCTTGACGGTATCGCGACGTCGACGTGCACGCGCGCGATGAAGGGATCAAACGCATGTCGGGTCACTTCACGAGGGCGCTTAGCCTGCGGGTGACGCTGCTCGCCGTCACCCTCGCAGCCGGCGTGTATGCCGGCGCCCTGCCTATTTACCTGTTCCTGCGCGTGAGCCGTCCGGCCCTGGCGCTCGGCGCGGCGGCCGAGCGGCTGGTCCAGATCGCTGACGCTGATACAGCTGGCGCCGCCCGTCTCGCGCGAGCGGAGCTGCTCGCGCGCCAGCGCGACCTCCAGGAGGCGGTGCGCGAGGTGCGCCGCGATACCATCGCGTGGCTCGTCGTCGGTCTGCTGTTCGTCCCGGCCCTGACATACGTGGTGCGCCGGCGCGTGTGGCGCCCGCTACGCGAGCTCGAGGTCGGCCTCGCCGAGGTCGCCGACGGTGATCTCACGGTGGGAGTCCCGGTCCGTGGGTCCGACGAGCTCGGCCGCCTGGCCGAGCACTTCAACGCGATGACCCGGGTGCTGCGCGACCGGGCCGAAGAGCAGGGCCGCTTCGCCGCGGCCGGCGAGCTGCTCGCCGGCGTTGCGCACGAGGTGAACAATCCCCTCATGGCGATCGCCGCCCACGCCGAGAACCGCCTCGCCGATCCCGCGTTCGGGGGGGAGCAGCGCAGCGAGATGACCCAGATCCTGCGCCAGGCGCGCCGTGCCACCAAGCTGCTGCGAGGGCTGCTGCGGTTCGTGCGCGCGAGCGAACGCGAGGTGACGAACGTCAATCTCAACGACGTGGTGCGCGGGGCGCTCGATCTCGTGTCGTATCGCTTCGGCGTGGACGAGATCACCGTGGGCGGGCAGCTCGACGTAAGCCTGCCGCCCGTGCAGGGGGACGCCATCAAGCTCGAGCAGGTCGTGGTCAACCTCCTGTCCAACGCGATCGACGCGCTCCGCGCCGTGACCCCCCCCCGCCACCTCAGCGTGGACACGTGGGTCCAGGACGGACAGGTGTCGGTGGCGGTCGGGGACAACGGGAGAGGGGTCGCGGCGGAGTTCGCGCAGCGCCTGTTCCGGCCCTTCGCCACCACCAAGGGCCGCCGGGGCACCGGCCTCGGGCTCTATATCTCGCGCCAGATCGCGCGCGAGGCGGGCGGCAACCTCACCCTGACCTCGCCGCCTGGTTTCGGTGCGCGGTTCGTCCTGTCGCTGCCCGTGGCCCTCGCTTCCGCTCCGGCTCCCGCTCCCGCCTCCCCCTCCCCCGTGGCGGCCACCGCGCGGTCGGCGGTCGGATCGCTGGCGGGGCTTCGCGTGCTCATCGTGGAGGACGAGGAAGCCGTGCGGCGGCCGATGGCGCGGTACCTGACTCGCCGTGGCGCCGAGGTGGACGAGGCGGCGGACGGTGTGGAGGGGCTCGCACGCCTGCGAGCGCAACCGGCGAACGTGATCCTGGCGGACCTGCGGATGCCGCGCATGGGCGGGGTCGAGTTGTACGCGCAGCTCGAGGAGGAGCGGCCCGAGCTCGCGGCGCGCGTGTTGTTCTTGTCGGGCGATGTGTCCCAGCTCGCCGAGCCGGGAAACACGCCCGTGCCGCGGGAGCGCGTCCTGGTCAAGCCCGTCGAGCTCGTAGAGCTCGAGCGGCGGATCGTCGCGTTCGTGCAGGGGGCTGGGGGGGCGGCGGGGGCGGGGGGGGCGGGGGGAGCGTGAGGTGGCCGGCCAGGCGGTCGGACACTATCATGGAGGCAGTATGCTGGTCGTCCTGGTGCTGCTCGTGACCGTGGCGATGCGGGTCGCGATCGTCACCGCGGTGGTCTACCTGCTCCTTCCGCGGGGGCCTCTCTGTCCGCACTGCGGCATCGAGATGGTGCCGCTCCGAAACCGGTTTTTCGACCGCCTGTTGCCCGCGCTGCAACGTCGCTGGTGTCTAGAGTGCGGCTGGGACGGCGTCGTGCGGCGGGTGCGCGGCGCGCCGAATCACTCCATCGACGTGATGAGCCGCGCGGCGCGCTCGTAAAAGAAATAGTCCCACGCCCAGTTCAGTAGCACGAACAGTTTGTTGCGGAATCCGATGAGCTGGATGATGTGGACGACCAGCCACACCACCCACGCCGCGAATCCGGTGAACGCGATCCCCCGGATGTAGGCGACGGCAGCGTTCCGACCGATCGTGGCGAGCGTGCCCGGGTCGCGGTAGCGGAACGCCAGGGGCGGCTCCCCGGCAATGCGGCGCTGGATGTTCTCGGCCGCGGTCTCGGCCATCTGGATCGCGACCGGCGCCATCATGGGCAGCGGGGCTCCGGCCACTTCGAGGTAGGACGCGTCGCCGATCACGTAGATGCCCGGATGACCCGGCACTTCGAGGGTCGGGTCGACGGGCACCCGGCCCTGCTGCGCCGTCGGCAGCCCGAGCCGACCGGTGAGGGATACGGCTTTCGCCCCCGCCGCCCAGATGAGCGTGCACGCCGGGATCACCTCGCCGCTCTTCAGGAGCACGCGTGCGCCGTCGTAGTCCGCGACCGTCGCCCCGAATCGGACCTCCACGTGCTTGCGCCACAGGGTCTCGGCCGCGGCGTCCCGGAGCCGGGCGGGCATGGCGGCGAGCAGCCGGTCGGTGGCTTCGAGGAGCAACACGCGCACGTCCTTCACGTTGAGGCGCGGGTAGTCCTTCACCAAGACGAGCCGGATCAGCTCCGAGAGCGCCCCCGCCATCTCGACGCCGGTCGGGCCGCCACCCACGACGACGAACGTGAGCTCCGCCCGGCGGCGCTCGGGATCGGCCTCGAGCATGGCGCGCTCGAAGGCGTGCAGCACGTGGTTGCGGATGCGGATCGCTTCCGGGATGTCCTTG
>QHTS01000001.1 GCA_003220905.1 Gemmatimonadota bacterium
CGCATATGATAGCCCGACACGGAAATCGGATTGAAGCTCATGCCCTCGATCGTGACGAAGCGGCACACGTCGGTTGCGAGCCGGAGCGACGGCTCGATCGGATAGATGTAGGTGCCGCGCGCGATGAACTCCTTCAAGATGTCGTTCTGGACGGTGCCCTGGAGCTTGCCGCGCGCCACCCCGTGCTCCTCCCCGACCACCACGTACATCGCGAGGAGCACGGGCGCCGTCGCGTTGATGGTCATGGACGTAGACACGCGGTCGAGCGGAATCCCGTCGAACAAGCGGGCCAGATCGTCCACCGTGTCGATCGCCACCCCCGCGCGGCCTACCTCCCCCTCGGCCATCGGGTGGTCCGAGTCGTACCCCATCTGCGTCGGCAGGTCGAAGGCGACCGACAAGCCTGTCTGACCCGCAGCGAGCAGATGCCGGAACCGCGCGTTCGTCTCTTCCGCCGTCCCGAAGCCGGCGTACTGCCGCATCGTCCAGAGCTTGCCGCGGTACATCAGGGGATGGACGCCGCGGGCGTAAGGAAACGCGCCCGGACGCCCAAGCTCGCCCGCGGGATCCGCTCCCCCCGGCCAGTCGTCGGGACCGTAGATGGGCTTGCGGTCGCTCACTTCGCTCCCACGGCGGCCTCGACCGAGAGAATCCGCGCGGCGAAGGCGACGTCATCCTTGCTGCCGATCACGAGCGGCGTCTTCTGATGCAGGCTCTCCGGCCCGACGTCGAGAATGGACCGGCAGCCGTCGGTCGCCCGGCCCCCCGCCTGCTCCACGACAAACGCGAGTGGCGCCGCTTCGTACAGCAATCGCAGCTTGCCCTGGGGATAGTTCGTCGCGGCCGGATAGAGGAAGATGCCGCCGGAGATGAGATTGCGATGGAAATCGGCCACGAGGGACCCGATGTAGCGCGCGTTTTTCGGTTGGACCTTGCCCTCGCCGTTCTTGAACGCCGCGACCACGCGTTGCACCGGCGGGGTCCAGCGGTTCCAGTTGCTCTCGTTCACACTGTAGTACCTGCCCACCGGCGGCGTCCGGATGTCGGGGTGTGACAGGAGAAACTCGCCGATCGTGGGATCCAGCGTGAACCCGTGCACCCCCTTCCCCGTCGTGTACACGAGCATCGTGCTCGACCCGTACAGGATGTAGCCCGCGGCGATCTGCTTCTTCCCCACCTGGAGACAGTCCGCCAACCCCGCCGTGCCGCCTTTCTTGGTGACCCGCCGGTGGATGGAGAAGATGGTGCCGATCGAAACGTTGACATCGATGTTCATCGACCCATCGAGCGGGTCGTACAGCACCACGTACTTGCCCGCGGCCTTGCCCGGCGGCACGGGCACCGGCTCCGGATCTTCTTCCGATGCGGTCACGCACACGCGCCCGGTGTGCTGCACGCTGTTCCGCACCGTTTCGTTCGCGAACAGGTCGAGCTTCTGCTGCAAATCGCCCGAGACGTTGACCGCGCCGGCGGCCCCGAGAATGTCGGAGAGCCCGGCGCGGCGCACGTTGCGCGAGATGATCTTGGCGGCGAGGCACAGGTCGTACAGCAGGTTCGACAGCTCCCCCGTGGCCTCCGGGTAGAGCCGCTCCTGCTCCATAATGAACCGCTCAATCGTGATGACTTCGGACCCGTTCACCATGCCCATCCGTGGAGAAAGTGATGGTGCCGCTCCGATCGGTCCTGAACACCGTGACGCCGTGCCGCGCGAGCCGCTCGAGCACCTCGGGCGCCGGATGGCCGTAGTGGTTGTTCCGACCCACGCTGATCACCGCTTCGCGCGGCGCCAGCTCGTCGAGCCACTCGTCCGACGTGGCGGTCTTCGAGCCGTGATGGCCGACCTTCAAGAGCTCAACGCGACCCACCGTCCCCGCCAGCCGGCCTTCGACCGGCAGCCCCGCGTCGGCCTGGAACAGCACCCGCACCGCTCCGTACCGCACCCGCAACACCACCCCGTGCTCGTTGACATCGAGCGGCAGCCGGAGCCAGAGCGAGTCGGGGCTCAGCACCTCGAGCGCTACGCCGTCCACCTCGACTCGGTCCCCCGCGCGCGCCGCGTGCCACCGCGCGCCCGATGTCTCGACGCCCGCGAGAAACTCGAGATACAGCGGCCGGCCGAGCGGCTCCCCCGGCTCGAGCACAAGCTCCGGATCGAACGCCTCGACGACGGCCGGCAGCCCGCCCAGATGATCGGCATCGCCATGGGTCGCAACCACCACCGCGACCCGCCCCACACCCTGGCCACGCAAGAAGGGGACCACAACCTGCCGCCCGGCATCACGCTCCGGGGTGCGGGGGCCGCCATCGATCACGAGCCACCGATCGTGTGGGGTGCGTAACACCGCGGCATCCCCCTGCCCCACGTCTAAGAAGAATACCGTCAAACAGCGACAATCGTCGAGGGTGACTACGTCACGGAACGTCGTCGCGACGAGAACCGTGGCACACAAGGCGACCCGCGCCGCGATGAGCCACGGGCGGCGCGGCGAATTCCACAGCCACCACGCGGCGGCCGTCACCGCCGCCCACACCAGCGCTGCCTTCCACCCCGCCACCATCACCACATGACCGCCCGGCACGAGGGCGGCGCCCCGCGCGACGAGATCAAGCAGCGCCAGGCCCAGTCCCGCGCCGGCGGCGATCAGGTGCGCGAGCCCCGATCCGAGCCACGACAGCATCAGCGCCAGGACGAGACCCGGCACGGCGACACCGGCGAGCGGGATCGCGATGAGGTTCGCGAGCACCCCGATCGGCGCCACGGTGCCGAACGCGAACGCAGTGACCGGCGCGGTGACGAGCGTCGCGGCGAGCGCGGGCGCGGCGAGCCGCGGGAGGCGCGGGGCTCGGGCGAACGCGCGGCCCGCCCAGACCACCGCGCCCACGCCCGCGACCGACAGCCATGCGCCCACCGAGTGCAGCGCCCACGCGTCCTGCACCAGTACGCCCAGGCCGGCGAGCGCGACTACGCCGCGCGGCGCGACCACGCGCTCGCGCAAGCGCGCGACATCCGCCAGCACCAGCATCGCTCCGGCCCGCACGGCCGGCGCCGGGAAGCCGAGCAGCCAGAGATAGCCGAGCAACAGGAGGGCCGTCGCGCCGAACCGGGCCCGCGCCGCCAGGCGGAGCTTGCCGAGGATGAGCGCGAGCCAGGCGGCGATGAACCCGACGTGCAGCCCCGAGATGGACAGGAGGTGCGCGAGGCCCGAGCGCACGTAGCGTTCGCGGATGTTGGAATCGAGTCGCGTGTTGGGAGCGAACACGAGCGCGTTCACGATCGGCGCACGCGCGCCGAACAGCTCGGTGCTCTTCGCGGCGAGCGCATCGCGTAGCGCTCCCCGCCCGCGTGGCACCGGATCGAGCGCGCGCGTCCGCCGCACCACCAACACGCCCCCGCCCTCGCCGACGCCGCTCCACCGCCCCGCCACCACCCACGTCGTCCCGCCCCGGGCGGCGGTGCCCTCGGGCCAGCGCAGCCGCACCGAGCCGCCGCACGTCCCGGGGAGCACCTCGGCATCCACGATCCCGCCACTCGCGGGAGCGGGATCTTCCAGGCGGACGGTGGCCGCTTTACTGCCCCCTGCTCCCCGCTCCCTGCTCCAGCTTCCTGCGCACGTCGCTTCCCGCTCGCGCCCCGCCGCCATCCCCCACAGGAGACCCGCGACGCCCATCACCCCGAGTGCGGCACCCAGAGGCGCTCGTTGCGCGAGTAGGAGGGCGGTCCCCAAGACGGGGACAACCACGTACCACGCACCACGCAATACAAACAAGTCGAGGCCGGCAGACAACCCGACCCCGAACGCTACGGTGAGCACGAGAATCGGCGGCCGCATCTCGGGCCGCCTAGCGGATCACATCAGCTGCACCGGCCTCGCCCCGCAGCGCGGCGCGAGCCCCACCTTGCGGAACCCCTCGAGCAGCGCCACGTCGAGCTTGGCTTTCTCCTGGTCGCTGTCGAGTCGCAGCTCGACCAACACTTCGCCCTGGGGCGTGGACACATAGCTTGGCGCGAGGCGATTGAGCGCGAACACGAGTACGTCGCCGCGGCACGTCTCGCAGCCGCAGAATCGGGGCAGCTGGGGACGCAGCTTCGCGTACTCCCGCTGCACCACCTCGAACGTCACGTTCGTCACCCCACGACGGCGAGCTCGTCGAGCGGCACGGCCGTGAAGGTCGAGCCCGTGGTGCCGGTGAAGCGAACGTCGCGATACCCGCCGATCCAGGCGTCGGGGCCCGGGAAGAGCGCGATCTTGTTAGTGCGGGTGCGGCCCTGCAGCAGGTCGCCCCGCTTGGCGCGACCCTCGACCAGCACTTCGTGCGCGCTGCCGACCAGTGCGACGTTCGTGCGGCGTGCGATGTCCCGCACGGCGGCGACCAGGCGCTCCAGGCGCTCCCCCGCCACCGCGTCGGGCACGGGATCCTTGAGCCGGGTGGCGGGCGTCCCCTCCCGCGGCGAGTACTTGAAGGTGTAAGCGTCGTCGAACGCCACCAGCGCGACGAGCGCCAGCGTGTCCCGGAAATCGTCCTCCGTCTCCCCCGGGAACCCGACGATGATGTCGGTCGTGAGGGCGATGCCGGGGACGGCGTTGCGCAGCGCGGCGACCACTTCGAGATAGCGGTCCCGATCGTAGCGCCGGAGCATTCGCTTGAGGACGCGCGACGAGCCGCTCTGCACGGGGAGGTGCACGTGCTCGCACACCGCGGGCGTCTCCGCCATGGCCGCCACCGCGCGCTCGGTGAAGTCCGTGGGATAGGGCGACGTGAACCGCACGCGCCGCACGCCTGCGATACGCCCCACCGCGCGCAGCAGGTGGGCAAAGTCGTGCGTGCCGTCGTCGTAGCTGTTGACCGTTTGGCCAAGGAGCGTCACCTCGGTGGTGCCGCCCGAGGCGAGGTCCGTCACCTCGCGCACCACGTCCTCCAACTTGCGGCTCCGCTCCGGCCCCCGCGTCATCGGAACGATGCAGAAGGTGCACCGATAATCGCAGCCCCGTTGCACCGTCACGAAGGCCGAGATCTGAGTCCCCCGCACCGGCGGCACGTCCTCGTAGTGCTCCCAGCTCTTGAACTCGACCTCGGTGGCCCGCTCCCCCGCACGCGCCCGCGCGATCAGCTCGGGCAGCCCGCGGTAGCCGTCTGGGCCGACCACCAGGTCCACCTGCGGAACCCGCTCCAGCAGCCGCGGGCCCAGCCGTTGCGCCATGCAGCCCACCACCCCCAGCACACCGCCCGGTCGCTTGAGACGCTTCAGCTCGCCCATGCGCGACAATACCTTTTGCTCCGCATGGTCGCGGACGGCACACGTGTTCACCAACACCACGTCGGCCTGGGCGGGATCGTCGGTGCGCACGAAGCCCTCGCGCCCCAGCACGCCGAGCATCAGCTCGGAGTCCGCGACGTTCATTTGGCAGCCGTAAGTCTCGATGTAGATGCGCGGCATGGTCAGCGAACCGTCACCTCGAAGCGGGGGCGACCGTTCCACTCGTGGGTGGGAAGATAGACCGAAAGGTAGTCCTCCGTCAGCACCTCCACCTGGCCATCCCCCCGGCCGCACACCACGCCGTCGGCGCGTTGCCCGCGCCGGCGCGTGCGGTGCGCCTGGGCCTTCGCCGCTCCGCACTCGCGCAGTTCCCGCGCCCGCTCGCGGATCGCGCCGGGGAGCACGCGTTCGCCCAGTCGCCCGGCCGCCGCGCCGGGACGCTCGCTATAGGGAAACACGTGCAGGTAGGTAAACGGCAGCTCGTCCACCAGCGCGACCGTCTGGCGGTGCTCAGCGTCGCTCTCACCGGGGAACCCCGCGATGATGTCGGCGCCGAGCCCGAACACTGGCAGCCGCTCCGCGAGCCACTCCAGCCGGGCGCGGTACGACTCGGCGGTGTACCAATGACGGCCCATCCGCTTGAGGATGCGATTCGCCCCGGATTGCAGCGGCGCGTGGAGGTGGGCCGCGAGGTGCGCGGGGGCCTCGATCAACAGCCGCGCGATCGTGTCGTCCACCTCGGTGGCTTCGATGGACGAGAGCCGGAAACGGACGTGCGGGACGGCGGTGATCAGGGCATCAAGGAGATTTCCGAGCGTCGACTGACCCCGGGCGCGCCCGGGGTCAGGTGAGCGGTCTTGCCCGTACGTCCCGATGTGCACCCCAGTCAGCACAATCTCCGCATGATGCTCGGCGAGCGCTGTGGCCTCGGCCATCAGCTCCGCGATCCCCCGCGACCGGTTCGCCCCGCGCGCGATCGTCGTCGCGCAGAAGGTGCAGTGCTCGTCGCACCCGTCCTGGATCTTGAGCCAGCCGCGGGCGTTCGCAGGGAATCGCCGCAGCACGGCGTCCACCCGCGGGGCCTTGATCCCGGCGGCCTCGAGCACTTGCGCCGGGTCGGCGCCGCCCACCACCGCGCGCACGTTCGGAAGCGCCGCAATCGCGCCGCCGTCGCGGGCCGCGGCGCAGCCCATCACCACGGTTTCGAGCCGGCTCCCGCCCCGGCCCCCGCGCCGCGCGAGCCGGCGTACCAGGCGCCCGAGTTTCGCCTCGCTCTCGTGGGTCACCGTGCAGGAATTCACGACCGCGAGGTCCGCGGCAGCCGGGTCGTCCACCACGACCACGCCCTGGTCCGCGAACGCCTGACGCACGAGCGCCGTGTCGTACTGGTTCGCCTTGCAACCGAAGGTATGGAAGTAGACGTTCACGGCCGCACGGTGAGTCCCACGAGCACGGTCCACACGCGCTCGATGAGCCCGCCCCCGCGACGCTCCAGCCGCTCGAGGCCCAGGTCGATGAGCGCCCGGCCCTGCGCGAACGCTCGGCCCGTCCCCAGCGACCCCGCGACCTCGGTCGGCGCCTTGGTCCCGGGGCCGAACGGCATCTGCCCGCCGCGCGCGCCGAGGCGAATCGGCATCCGGCGGGAGCCGAACTCCGCCCCCGCGGACCAGCTCCATGTATCGAACGCACCCACGCCCGCCCGCGACCAGGAACGCCACACCGCCGATGCCGCAACCCGGGCGCTCGGGCTGGGTGCGAACAGCAGACCACCGCCGGCCATCCGCGGCAGGTCGGTGATCGCGCTCGTCGTCTCGGCCACCTTGGCGCGGAGCCGATTGTCGCTCCGCGCCCATCCCGCGATGCTCAAGCCGGGAGCGACGCCGATGAGCACGCTCCCCGACACGCCGAGCCCATCGTAGCGCACCTCGGCGGACTGCCGCACCGTCTGGAACGACGAGTCGTCGAACCGCCGCTCGGCCGTCATGCGGGTCGAGCCGACGAGCACGTGGACCCCGGCGCCGATCGCGATGCGGCGCGACAGCCGGCTCGCCGCCGCGAGTCGCACGTCCGCCACGCTCCCGTCGCTCGTGAGCTCATCGGTGTAACGCTGCAGCACGCCCCGCAACAGCAGCGAGTCGCGCAACGTCACGTCCCACGACTTGTCGAGGTAGGTCGTGAACCCGGCTGCGACGGCGACGCGCCGCCCCACCGGGCCCGCGACCCCCATCAGGGGGAAACGCGTGGCGCGGAGCGCCGTGGTCGTCCCGCCCACCGCGACGTCGCGATGCGACGTGCCGCCCGCCGCCGTCGCCGTGAGCTGGCCGATGTCGGCGAGCGGCGCTTCCATCAGCGGCGACAACGGGTCGAACGGACCGAACGCGCCGCCGGTGGAGCGTGACCGCACCGACTCCCACCGCCCCGGCGTACCGACCCCGCGGATCCCGAACTGGGAGTCTTGACCGGACAGGCGGACGGGCGGACTGGCGGACAGAAGCGTCACCGCGACCACGGCGGTCCCGACCGCCCGTCCGCCCGTCCACCTGACCGCCCGGCTCATGGCACCCCGAACGGGAATCGCCGCACAAACGTGACCTGCAACGTCGGGCGGAACGCCGGGGCGACGGACGGATAGAAGCGGATCTCGCCGAAGAACTGGGCTTCCGCCTGGGGCCGCACCACGAACACGGTCGGGTGGGTCGAGTCCGCGGCCCAGAGCTGCAGCAGGTTCGTCACCTCGATCTTCACCGTGCCAGTCGAGTCCGGATGGATGACGGTCGGGTCGCCGAGGCGCGGGTCGATCGGGGACTTAGCACCGAAGTCGGCGAACACCGTGCGCGCCTCGATCACAAACGAGTCGGCGGGCGCCCCGCGGGCCGGGACGGCGGGCACGAGAAACAGCGTGCCGCGGATGATCTGGGACGAATCCCTGATGAATTTGGGAAACGCGACCCGCACCAGGCTGTGCGCCGACGGCACGCCGCCCACAGCCAGTGTGGAGTCGAGCGGGGCCGGTGACGGCGCGAACACGAAGCTGGCGAACCCCGCGCTGAGGACGCCCGGCTTGCGCGCCACGGGCGTCCCCAGCGAGTCCACGCGGAGGTACCACTGCAGCACCGGCCCGAAGGTGCCCTTGCCGAACGCGATGCTCGCGAGCGTGTCGGCGGCGATGCGAATGCCGTACGCCACCGTCCCGGAATCGGTCCCGACGTAGCGTGCCGCCGGCGCATCGAGCTTGAGCGACAGCACGAGGCGGTGGTTGACGGTGTCCACCACGACGCTGTCGCCCGTCACCGTGTCCTTCCGGCCCGGCTGCGCGAGCAGGGTGTCGATGTTCACGCTCCGGAGAAGCGAGTCGGTGAACGGGGCCGCCACGGAGCCGAACGTGGTGGCGGTATCGATCGTGATCGGCAACCGGTAGAACTGCAGCCGGAGGTTGTGGGTCGCGGTATCGCGCCGCACGACGTATACCTGCAGCCGCGCCGAGTCGGCGCCGAGGATCAGACCGGTCGACGTGTCGGCGGTCGAGATCCGGAGGTGCGCGCCGTAGCCGTTGATCCGGAAGATAGGGCGACCGTCCAGGGTGTCCGTCGCGCCGGGGAGATGCGCTGCGAGCATCACGGAGGACTGGTAGGCGAGCACGTAGCCGCGGTACGACGAGTCCCGGCTGATGCTGGTCGTGAGCAGCGTGTCGACGATGGTGATCTGTCCCGAGGGACAGTAGTCCGGGCAATCGCCCGGCGCGGTGAGCTGCTCCACGCACGCCGCGACGAGCAGGACGGCGCCAGCGACCGCGAGCCGGCGCCGCGTCACCTGGTGAGCGTCGCTTTCGCGAACGCGTCGGGCAGGAGGTCGCGCAGCACCCAGCGCCGCTCGGTCTTCGGCCCCACGGCCTGGCGGCACGCGCCGCACGGCGACGCCGGCGGGTCCACGTCCGTCGCCACGACGATGCGGCTGAACCCCCGCGCCCCGTCCGCGACCGCGGCGCCGATCGCCATGCGCTCGGCGCAGATCGTGAGGCCGTAGGAGGCGCTCTCGACGTTCGCCCCGACGAACACGCGACCGTCGGCCGCCTCGAGCGCCGCGCCCACCCGGAACTTGCTGTACGGACAGTAGGCGTTCTTCTGCACGTCGCGGGCGCGGCGCACCAGCTCGGCGCTCACGCCCAGACCTCCGCGAGGAACGACGTCCCCGCCGCCAGCAGGGGGGGCGGGGGGGGCGTCACACCGAAGTACTCGGCGACGGTCGCGCCCAGATCCGCGAACGTGCTCCGCTCCCCCAGGGCCGCCGGCCGGACC
>QHTS01000054.1:0-2737 GCA_003220905.1 Gemmatimonadota bacterium
CACCACGCCTTAAAAGACCTTTACGGTCAAATACCTCCCAGGCCGTTCTTTGAGATCCGTTAGGAGTTCCGTCAGGGACTTGAGCGTCGCATTCAGATTCTTGTAGAGGAGCGTATCCGTCGCAATCTTCCCCAGCGTCCCTTCTCCCTTGTCCATCTTGTCGAGCAACCCCTTGAGCGAGCCGGTCGCGTCGGCCAGGCGACTGGTCAGCTGGGTGAGATTGGTGCTCAACGTGTCGAGCCGCTTGCCGGTCTGCGCGGGGTTGGCGGCGCCGAGCAGCGTGTCGAGGTGCGCCATCACGCGCTCGAGCGACGCGAGCGTCGCCTGGGTCTGCTGGACCGCGGGACCGTTGGTCGCCTTGGTGAGCGCGTCCATGCCGCGCTGCGTCGCCACGAGCGTGGCGTGAATGTCGGTCGCGAGCTGACCCGGGTTCAGTCCCTTGTTCACGTTCGCGATCAGCTCCTGCGCGCTTTTCGCCGCCCCTTGCGCCACGTCGGCGAACTGCTCCTCGGTGACGCCCTGAATGTTCGCTCCCGCAGGGAGCAGGCTGTCGCTCAGGCCGGGGTCGTAGTCCACGTACTTGGCGCCCAGGAAATCGGCCGAGGCGACGATGGCGCGCGCGTCCTTGTGCGGCCGCACCTCGGGATCGAGGTTGAGCGTCACCGTCACGTGCCCCACGCGCTCGAGGCGCACGTGCCCCACCCGCCCCTTCTTCACCCCCGACACGCGCACCGGGTCGCCTTCCTTCAGGCCGCTCACGTTCTTGAACACGACATTCACCGGGATGGCCGTCGAGACGATCGAGCGGCCGGTGAGCCAGAACATGAAGCCCGTGAACACGACGAAGCCGACCAGCACCAGGGCCCCGACCGTGACTTCCCGTTTATACGTGACGTCCACGCGTCGCTCCCTCGGCTTGGATCAGCGTCATCTCGAGATCGCGCTCGAGGAACTGCAGCACCGCGGGATCCTTGGACGCGAGGATCTGGTCCGGCGCGCCGACGGCGCGGATCTTCGCCTGCCACAGGAGCGCCACCCGGTCCGCCACCCGGAACGAGCCTCGCACGTCGTGCGACACCACCACGCTCGTGACTCCCAGTTCGTCCCGCAGCCGCTCGATCAGCCCGTCGATCACGTCGGCGTTCACGGGATCGAGCCCCGACGTCGGCTCGTCGTACAGGAGATACTTGGGCTGCCCCGCGATCGCCCGCGCGATCCCCACGCGCTTCTTCATCCCGCCCGACAGCTCCGCCGGCAGCTTGGTCGCCACCTCCGGCGGGAGGTTCACGAGCCGCAGGCATTCCTGCACCCGGTTCGCGCAAAACTGCTCGTCGTTGTAGCACGTCTCGTCGGTGATGCCGAGCCGGATGTTCTCGGCCACGGACATCGAGTCGAACAGCGCGCCGTACTGGAATACGTAGCCGACCTTGGCGCGCAGCTGGGCGAGCTCCTGGCGCTTGAGCTGCGGCACGTGCAGCCCGTCTACGATCACGTCCCCCCTGTCGGGCCGCAGCAGCCCGTTGATCATCTTCAGCGTTACGCTCTTCCCCACCCCGGAGGGGCCGAGCAGGGCGACCGTCTCGCCGTCCTTCACCTCGAGCGACACGCCGTCGAGCACGACGTTCTCGAGGAACCGCTTGTGGACGTCGAGCAGCTCGATCATTTCGCCACCAGCAGGAGCTTCGTGATGACCGCGTCGAGCATCAGGATCGCGACCGACGCCGCCACCACCGCGGTCGTGGTCGCGCGCCCCACCCCCTCGGCGCCTTGCTGGGTGTTGAAGCCCAGGTAGCACGGGATGGTCGTGAGGGCGGCCGCGAAGCAGTAGCTCTTGATGAGCGAATACCACAGGTCCAGCGGCCGGAAGAAGTAGCGCGCTCCGTACTCGAAATCGCCGTAGGTGAGGCCGAGCGAGCCCTTGGCGGTGAGATAGCCGACCACGATGCCGGTGGCGTTCGCGAACATCGTGAGCGCCGGGATCACGAACAACCCCGCCACCACGCGCGGAATAAGCAGGTGCGACACGGGCGAGCGGCCCAGGCTCTCGAGCGCGTCGATCTGCTCGGTGACGCGCATGGTGCCGAGCTCGGCGGCGTAGCGGGCGCCGATGCGGCCGGCGAGGATCAGCGCCGTGAGCACGGGGCCGAGCTCGAGGATCATCGATTCGGAGATCACCGCGCCGGCGTAGTACAGCGGCAGGCTGCCGGTGAACTGGTAGCCGGTCTGGAGGCTCGTCACGGCGCCCGCGAATGCGGAGACGAGCAGCACGATGAACAGCGACCCGTAGCCCACGGCGGTCGCCTGGTCAAGGGTGCGGGGGACCCAGATGCGCCACTCCGCGAGACCGCGGAGCATATCGACGATGAGGAAGGAGAAGCGGCCGGCGTGATCCGCCGTGCGGAGGCTCCAGCGGGCGACCAGCCGCAGGGGGCCCAGCGTGAGCGCCGCACCGTTGCTCATGGGCTGTATCTTGGGTACCCATGGGCCGTACGTCTACCCCCAAGCCTCACCCCCTGACCCCCTCTCCACGTCGTGGAGAGGGGGAACACAAGGAAAAATCCTCTCGCTCGTCCCCCCTCTCCGCATTGCGGAGAGGGGGACAGGGGGTGAGGACCAGGTTTACGCGCAAGCTCCTCGCCTGGTGGGCCCGCGCCGCGCGCGATTTGCCGTGGCGCAAGACGCGCGATCCGTACCGCGTGCTCGTCTCCGAGTTCATGCTGCAGCAGACACAGGTGAG
>QHTS01000054.1:2820-12631 GCA_003220905.1 Gemmatimonadota bacterium
TACACGACGCCACGACGCCACGTTGCCAAGTGACCCGGATGAGCTGATCAAGCTCCCAGGAGTGGGACCATACACGGCGGGCGCGGTGGCTAGCTTCGCCTACGAGAAGCCCGTGCCCGCCGTCGATACCAACGTGTCGAGGGTACTGCAGCGAGTCTTTTGGGGGAGCAACCACGCACCACGCACCACGCAGCGCGATCTTTGGAATCTGGCGGCTGCTCTCGTACCCAAAAGAGGCAAGAGCGCCTGGAAGTTCAACCAAGCCATCATGGAGCTGGGAGCGCTGATCTGCGTCGCTAGAAACCCGAAATGTCCCGAATGTCCAGTACTACCCGTGTGTAGAACCGGCAAAGCTAGACGCACAGACGCACGAAAGACTAGACGCACAGACGCGTAGACGCACAGACGCGTAGACGCACAGGGGTGAACAGCTGGCAGTAACAGGTCTACCCGTTTACTCAGCCTGTTCTCTCCTGTGCGTCTGCTGCGTCTAGCTTTTGCCTTCCCCCGTCTTGTCGGTCTATCATTCAGCGTGGCCGAACTTCGCGATCGCCTCCAGTCCGCCTTAGGCGCCTCCTATCGCGTCGAGCGCGAGCTCGGCGGCGGCGGCATGAGCCGCGTGTTCCTCGCCCAGGAAGTGCGGCTCGGCCGGCAGGTGGTGGTGAAGGTGCTGCCCCCCGAGCTGGCGGCCGGCGTGAGCGCCGAGCGGTTCGAGCGCGAGATCCGCCTCGCCGCCGCGCTGCAGCACCCGCATATCGTCCCGCTGCTCACCGCCGGATCGCAGGGCGACCTGCTCTACTACGTCATGCCGCACATCGCAGGCGAATCGCTGCGCGCCCGAATCGCCCACGAGCGCGAGCTGCCCGTGGGCGACACGGTGCGGATCCTGCGCGATGTGTGCGACGCCCTCGCCTACGCGCACGGCCACGGGATTGTCCACCGCGACGTGAAGCCTGATAACGTGCTGCTCTCAGGGAAGCACGCGCTCGTCACCGACTTCGGCGTCGCCAAGGCGGTCTCGAGCTCGAGCGGCACCGGGGGGGCGACGCTCACCTCCCTAGGCATGGCGCTCGGCACGCCGGCCTACATGGCTCCGGAGCAGGCCGCCGGCGATCCCAACGTGGACCACCGCGCCGACCTGTACGCCGTCGGAGCGCTCGGCTACGAGCTGCTCGCGGGGCGGCCCCCGTTCGGCGGCTTGTCGCCCCAGGGCATGCTCGCGGCCCAGGTGACGACCACGCCGGACCCGGTGACCCAGCACCGCGACACCGTGCCACCCGCGCTCGCGGCGTTGATCATGCGATGCCTGGCGAAGCACCCGGCGGACCGACCTCAGAGCGCCGAGGAGCTGGTGGGCCAGCTCGAAGCGATGGCGACGCCCACCGGCGGCATCACCCCGCAGCAGGCCGAGGTCTCCTCGGGCACTGCGGCCGCGATCCGCCGGGCGCACCCCGTCCGCGTCGCCACCCTGTTCGGCTTCGCCGCGCTCGGCGTGCTCACGCTCGCCTATCTGCTGGTGCACGGGCTGGGGCTCCCCGACTGGGCGTTCGCCGGAGCGGTAGGGCTCGCCGCCGCGGGCCTGCCCATCATGCTGTGGACGGGGGTGATCGAGCGGCGCCGGGCGCTCGCCGGGAGCACGGGTCGGGCGGCCGTGCCCGCCGGCGTCCACCGCTGGTTCACCTGGCGCCGGGCGCTGCTCGGCGGCGCGGCCGCGTTCGGGCTGCTCGGGCTCTGCACCGCGGCCTACATGGCGATGCGGCTGCTCGGCATCGGACCCGTCGGCACGCTGGTCGCGAGTGGCGTGCTCGCCCAGCGCGACCGGCTGGTGCTCGCGGATTTCGAGAACCGCACGGCCGATTCGACGTTGGGACCGTCCCTCACGGAGGCCTTACGGGTCGATCTCGCACAATCGGGCGTCATCCGGCTGCTCGACGTAGCCACGGTCGGCCAGGCGCTCGGCCGCATGGGGCGCCCACCCTCTACGCCTCTCGACCTGGCCGTGGCGCGCGAGCTGGCGCAGCGCGAGGGTGCGAAGGGCGTGGTGCGCGGGCAGATCGATCCGCTGGGCCGCGGCTACGTGGTTTCCGCCGAGCTGGTCTCCGCCGCGGACGGCGCCGCGCTCGTCTCGCTCTTCGGCGTCGCCAAGGCGGTCTCGAGCTCGAGCGGCACCGGGGGGGCGACGCTCACCTCCCTAGGCATGGCGCTCGGCACGCCGGCCTACATGGCTCCGGAGCAGGCCGCCGGCGATCCCAACGTGGACCACCGCGCCGACCTGTACGCCGTCGGAGCGCTCGGCTACGAGCTGCTCGCGGGGCGGCCCCCGTTCGGCGGCTTGTCGCCCCAGGGCATGCTCGCGGCCCAGGTGACGACCACGCCGGACCCGGTGACCCAGCACCGCGACACCGTGCCACCCGCGCTCGCGGCGTTGATCATGCGATGCCTGGCGAAGCACCCGGCGGACCGACCTCAGAGCGCCGAGGAGCTGGTGGGCCAGCTCGAAGCGATGGCGACGCCCACCGGCGGCATCACCCCGCAGCAGGCCGAGGTCTCCTCGGGCACTGCGGCCGCGATCCGCCGGGCGCACCCCGTCCGCGTCGCCACCCTGTTCGGCTTCGCCGCGCTCGGCGTGCTCACGCTCGCCTATCTGCTGGTGCACGGGCTGGGGCTCCCCGACTGGGCGTTCGCCGGAGCGGTAGGGCTCGCCGCCGCGGGCCTGCCCATCATGCTGTGGACGGGGGTGATCGAGCGGCGCCGGGCGCTCGCCGGGAGCACGGGTCGGGCGGCCGAGCCCGCCGGCGTCCACCGCTGGTTCACCTGGCGCCGGGCGCTGCTCGGCGGCGCGGCCGCGTTCGGGCTGCTCGGGCTCTGCACCGCGGCCTACATGGCGATGCGGCTGCTCGGCATCGGACCCGTCGGCACGCTGGTCGCGAGTGGCGTGCTCGCCCAGCGCGACCGGCTGGTGCTCGCGGATTTCGAGAACCGCACGGCCGATTCGACGTTGGGACCGTCCCTCACGGAGGCCTTACGGGTCGATCTCGCACAATCGGGCGTCATCCGGCTGCTCGACGTGGCCACGGTCGGCCAGGCGCTCGGCCGCATGGGGCGCCCACCCTCTACGCCTCTCGACCTGGCCGTGGCGCGCGAGCTGGCGCAGCGCGAGGGTGCGAAGGGCGTGGTGCGCGGGCAGATCGATCCGCTGGGCCGCGGCTACGTGGTTTCCGCCGAGCTGGTCTCCGCCGCGGACGGCGCCGCGCTCGTCTCGCTGCGCGAGACCGCCCAGGACGATGGGGCGATCATCGCGGCAGTCGACAGGCTGTCGGGCAAACTCCGCGAGCGGATCGGGGAGTCGCTCAAGACGATCCGCGCCAGCGACCCGCTCGAGCAGGTCACCACACGGTCGCTCGAGGCGCTGCGAAAGTACTCGCAGGGCGTCCGGGCCAGCGACGCAGCCGATATGGAGCGGGCCGCGACGCTGTTGGAAGAAGCGATCGCCCTGGACACGACCTTCGCGATGGCGTACCGCAAGCTCGCCGTGGTGTTGAGCAACTCGGGCGGAGCGGCGTCGCGCATCGGCGCGGCGGCGACCAAGGCGTTCCGGCATCGGGACCGGCTCACGCCGGTCGAGCGCTCCTTGGCTGACGCGTACTACTACAGTCGCGTCGAGTTCGACCGGTCGAAGGTCGAAGGCGCGTATCGGGCGGCGCTCGACGCGGATCCGGAAAACGGCGTGGCCTTGAACAACCTCGCGCTGCTTTTCAACGGAGCGCGCCGGTTCGCGGAGGCGGAGTCCCTGACGCTGCGCGGGATCCGCGTCGCCCCGAGCCAGTGGGCGATGTACGTCAATGCCATGACCGCGCAGGCGGGCCAGGGCAAGCTCGCCGAAGCGGCGCGCACTGCGGCGTCGCTGTTGCAACGGGCGCCGGGAAACCCGATCGGCCTCTTCATGGGCGCCTGCCTGATAGGGGCGCGCCGTGACTTCGACGCCGCCGCCGTGCAGCTGCGGGCACTGGCACAGGCGACGCACGATCCTACGTGGCAGGCGGCGACGGCCGGCATGCTGTCCGAGCTCAGCCTCGTGCGCGGAAAGCTGGCGGAGGCCGAGGTGCAGCTGCGTCGGGCCATGGCGCTGAACGAGCAGCGCGATGTGCCGGCAGCCTACTTCCAAGCGGCCATCGGGCTCGCCACCATCGATCTGTACTACCGGCACGCCCCCGACGCCGCGCGACGCACCGCGGACGAAGCCCTCCGCCGCCATCCCCTCGCCGCCATTCCGGCCGAGGACCGACCGTACCTGGGCCTCGCCTGGTTCTACGCGGAGGCGGGACGGCCCGATCGCGCCAAGCAGCTCATCGCCGAGTACGACGCCGCGGTGCCCGAGGCGGTACGGCGTGGTCAGCCGTTCCGCCACGGCGCCGCCGCTGCTGTCGCGTTTGCGGAGGGGCGGGTCCAGGACGCGATCCGCGACAACCGCGCCTGGTACGAAGAGGACAGCTGCGCCGTCTGCGGCCTGTTCCTGCTGGCACGGGCCTACGACCGAGCCGGCGAGCGCGACTCAGCCGTAGCCGTGTACGAGCGCGCGGTCACGACGCCCGGCCTGCTGCGCGCGCTCGAGGAATCCCCGACCCTCGGGCCGACCTATAAGCGCTTGGGTGAGCTGTACGAGGCGCGGGGCGATACCGCCCGCGCGCGCGACTATTACAACCGGTTCCTGGACCTGTGGAAGGACGCGGAGCTGCAACCGATCGTCAGAGATGTGAGACAACGCCTGGTGAGACTCGGCGCGCAGAACAGACAAGACTAGACGCACAGACGCACAGGGGAGAATAGGTTGAGTAAAGACAGGTAGGCCTGTTACTCCCTCCTGTTCTCCCCTGCTGCGTCTGTGCGTCTAGCCTTTGCATTTCCCCGCCTTTCGGCTCTACCACCTCCCGAGTGTCACGGCAAACATCGCAATCAGTCCGAACGTCCCTGCGATCGTCGCCGCGAAGATCTGGCGCTTGCGGAGCGCCTGAAACGCCTCCGGCAGCCCGCCCCGCGCGTCCACCTCGAGCCGCGCCAGCTTCGCCGCCGTCGGCACGCTGATCGTCACGGCGCCGAGCGCGCCCAGGATCCCCGCGATCATCATCAATCCCATCCAGCCCGGCACGGCGCCCTGCTTCATGTAGGGCATGGAGAGGACGAGCCCCGAGAGCAGCACGGCCATCGCCCCCGGGCCGACGAGGATGCGCTGAATCGCCCCGATGAGTTTGTACGCCGCCAGTCGCTCGGCCGGGGCAAAACCCTTCGCCGACAGGCCGGCGACCATGGTGGCAATTCCGCCGCCGAGCCAGAGGGTGAAGCCCAGGACGTGCACGAGTATCCAGAATCCCCTCATCCCTCGCCTCCCACCGTAACTGGAATCGGCTGCCGGCCCGGGTACCCGCTCTCGAGCTCATGCCAATGCTCGATGCGTTCCTCACCGACCTTCCAGCACCAGAACATCTCTTTCCCGTCCAGCTTGCCGTAAAAGTCGACCAGTCCCGGGTCGAATCCCTTGAACACGCAGCCGATCTGGTCGAGCTCGAGCAGGAAATCATTGATCTGGCGCGCGATGGCCTCGATACGGCCGCGCAGTGCGAGCTGCTCGGTCGACTCGCCCCATTCGGGGCGGGCCTGCGCGGCGACGAGCTCGTACTGCGCCACGAGATCGCGCCACTCGGGATGGAGGGAGATCAAGTCGGCGACGATACGCTTGACCAAGGGGAGCGTACGGTTGGCTTCGGCGAGGGTAAAGTACTTCCTATTCTCTGACAATGACTATTCCCTGAATGAATTCCGGATGGGGAATGAATCCCACTACCCGTTTATTCCCGTCCACCACCACTATCGTCGAGCGGATATGCGTGTCCTTGTCATCCAGCCGCTCGATCTTGTATCCCTCCAGCTCCGTATCGAGCGTCAGGACTACCGTATCCTGCCGCGCGTGCGTCTGCACCTTGCACGACTTCGGGTCGTGCCCCGCCGCCACACATCCCGTGACGATGTCGCGGTCGGAGATCGTGCCCAAGTAGCGCCGGTCCTTGGGATTGTCCACCACCGGCACGACCGAGATGTCCTTGGCCACCATCAGCAGGGCCACCTCGGCGCTGGTGGCGCCGGCGGCGGCGACGTACGGCTCCGGAATCATTATCTCTCGGGCGAGCATGCGGTTAATGTATCAGCCGAGCGCCCGCTTCGTTGCATCGTAGCCAGCCTTCAGGAATCTCTCCGCAGCGTCAACAGCAAATGTCGCCTCCCGCTCGGCCACGGCCCGCACGACGACCAGCCGGGGCGCGTCCTTGGGCCACATTGCGATGGCGCGCTCCGTCTGCGCCGCCATCATGACCCGGATGGCTTCGCCGTGCGCCCGCACGAGCGGCGGGATCGCGGCCTTTTTCGCCGCTGGCGGCTCGTCGAATCCAGGCCCTACGTCCACCGCCACCACCAGATCCGCCGCGATCCGCCGCGCCACGTCGATCGGCACCACGGCCCGCAGGCCGCCATCCCCGAGCCGGCGTCCGTCGATCGCCTCGGGCGGCAGATAGAGCGGCAGCGCGCAGGAGGCGTACAGGGCGTCGACGAGCGGTGCGTCCTGGCCGAGCGCGCCGAGCAGCACCAGCTCTCCCGAATCGAGGTCCGTCGCCGTGACCGTGAGGGGGATCTGCAGGTCGGCGAAACGCCCGGCGGGAACGAGGCGCGCGATCGTGCGCTTCAGCGGCTCGGGCTTCAAGATGTTCCCGGCGAACACACCCTTCGCGAGCGACCAGGCGTCGAGGGCGGCGAAGTCCTTCCTTTGAAGTGACAGCGCGATTTCGACCAGCCGGTCGTAGCTCGACCCGGCGGCGAACGCGGCGCCGATCACGCCGCCCATCGAGGTGCCGACGATGTGAGAGGGCCGGAGACCGGCTTCGAGGAGTGCTTTCCACGCCCCCGCATGGGCGAGGCTCTTCGCTCCTCCACCACCAAACACCGCGACGACTCTACTCACCGGCGCCCGTGTCGTATCTCCGATCCATGACTCGACTTGCGCGCCGTTTCGCCGCCCGGTCATACCTCCGCTTCTCATCGGCCGTCTCGGGCACGATCGGCGGTACCGTGGTGGGCGTGCCCTTGTCGTCGAGCGCCACGTACGTCACGTAGCAGGAATTGGTGTGCCGGCGCACTCCCGTGAGCACGTTCTCGGCGATGATCTTGACGCCGACTTCCATCGACGTGCGGCCGGCGAAGTTGACGCGCGCGTAGGCGGTCAAGAGCTCGCCCACGTGGATCGGCTCCTTGAAGTCCACCTTGTCGACCGACACGGTGACGCACGGCTTCGAGGCGTGGCGGATCGCGGCCACGGCGGCCACCCGGTCCACGAGCGACAGGATCACACCCCCGAACACGTTGCCCATGATGTTCGCGTGCTGCGGCATCATCAGCTCGGACATCACCGTCTCCGAATCGCGGGGATGCTTGGGCTGCATCAGTAGTCCACCGGTCGCAGGTAGAATTCGCCGATCGCCGTCTGGGACATCATGGCCACGGTGGGGAGGCGGCGCTTCCAGTGCGTCGATTCGAGCCGCCCGGCGACCTTCGCCACTTCCTCCGGTGTGAAGCCGCGCGCTACCACCTCCGCCGGCTTCATGCCGCGGATCAGATAGTAGAGAATGCGGTCGACCTTGTCGTAGCTGATGCCAAAGTCCCCTTCGGTCGTCTGCCCGGGGACGAGGTCGGGCGTGGGCGGCTTCCGGAGGATCACGTCGGGAACGCCCACGTGGCGCGCCAGGGCGCGCACCTGCGTCTTGAACAGGTCGCCCAGCGGGTTCACGGGCGGCGTGTCGTCGGCGTGCCAGGTGAAATAGCCGAGCAGCCGCTCCGACTTGTTGCTCGTCCCGATCGGCAGGGCTTTGTATTTCGCCGACAGGTCGAACAGCACGATCATGCGCTCGCGCGCCATCACGTTGCCGCGGCGCGTAGGATCGCCGTCCCCGTTCTGTTCCACCTGGGAGAGATAGCCGTCGACCGCTGCGGTGATGTCGACCGTGACCGACTGGATCCCGAGCGTCTGGATCACGAGCAGCGCGTGGTCGAGGCTCTCCGGGGAGGAGGTCCGGTACGGCATCCGCACGCCGATCACGTTCTCCTTACCGAGTGCTTCAACCGCGAGGAAAGCCGTGAGCGACGAGTCCACGCCGCCCGACAGCCCCACGATCCCCTTGGCGAACCCCCGGCGGCGGACGACTTCGTCCTTGAGAAACGACACGAGCCACCGCCGAGCCAAGTCTGCATCGATTTGCAGCGGGTCTCCTTCCTCCACCCCTCTCCCGACCACATGAATCTTGGGAGCAGGGAGCCGGGAGCCGGGAGCAGTGCCGTTGGTGGCGGGGTCAAACTTCACGACGCTACGCTTGCGCTTCCCGCTCCCTGCTCCCCGCGCCCTGCTCCCCAAGTTCTTGACAAGATGTGGAAGATTGACTTCCAGATCCGCCAGCAGCGGAGCTTCCGCTCTCGCCCTCGTGATCTCCTCGAAATCGACGTCGTAGGTCAGCACCGCCTCCTCGAACAGGGGGCCGCGCAGCACGATCTCACCCGCCGGGCTCACGACCACCGAGCCTCCAGGGAAGCCTTTTCCGCCCTCGAACCCCACCAGGCTCGCGAACCCCACCCACACGCCGTGCTCGTCCGCGATGCCCCGCAGGATGCGCTCCCACCGCACCACGCTCGCCGGCAGCCGGGTCCCCTCCTCATCCATCCCCGTCCCGCGCGCCGGCGACGCGCTCGGCACGATCACGAGCTGGGCCCCCTGGAGCGCGGCGATGCTGCCCGAGAGCGAGTGCCACGCATCCTCGCAGATCAGGATCGCTGCCCGCCCCCAACGAGTGTCGAACGCCCGGATCTCGCGGCCGCGATCCACGAACCGCTCCTCGTCGAACACCCCGTACGTGGGGAGGAACACCTTGCGGTGCACGTGCTGGATACGGGGTGAGGCGCTACCGGGTGAGACGTTGCCGGGTGAGGCGTTGCCGAGGGAGGCGTAAAGACAAGAGTTGTAAAAGTGGTTCTGGAAGACTTCGTAGAACCCGATCGCGACGTCTAGTGGGCGGGCGCCCGCGGCCTCGTGCTCGACGGTGAGATCGCGGAACAACGTCCCTGCCGTCACCGCCACGTCCCGGACGCCCCCTTCGACGAAGTAGCCGGAGGTGGCGGTCTCGGGGAAGACCACCAGTTCCACCGGCGGGTCGAGCTTCGCGATCTGCGCCAGCACGCCGCCGATCTTCTGGAGATTGGCGCCGTAATCGCCCTTCGTGGGGCGGAGCTGCGCGATCGCGAGGCGAGGCATGGGGGAAAGATAGGGCTTTCAGCCTGGGGACGGCGCCCCGCGATCGATCTTGACGGTCCAGCTCAACCCGTACGCCACGCCCAGCATCCCCAGCGCCCCGGCGACGAGCTTGGGCTGCGCCTGCGCCGTCCCCACAAGCAGCGCGGTGTAGACGGCGATGAACAACAGCGGCACCCCCGGATAGCCGGGCACGCTGAACGGCGCCGGCCCGTCACGCGCCCGCAGCCGGAACAGCGCGATCACGGCCCAGGAGTCGATCACCAGGATCTGGACGATGGCGAGTCCCAGCAGCAACTCGAACGTCCCCGTGGTGGCGAGCGCGATGGCGAAGACGCCGATGAAGAGCATCGCCAGCCATGGCGTCCCGCCCGCATTGACTCGAGCGAGCGCAGCAGGTGCGAGGCCGTCGCGCGCCAGGCCGAACAGCACGCGCGGCGTCACGAACACGTTGCCGTTCAAGGACGCGAGCAC
>QHTS01000317.1 GCA_003220905.1 Gemmatimonadota bacterium
AGGCTCACGACGCGCGCGCCGATCCCCTCGGTGGCGAGCCGCTCGTACGCGCCGAGCACGATATCGACCTCGGAGCCGCTCGCCAGGAGGATGATCGCGGGCTTGCTGCCGGGGGGGGGGGCGTCGGCGAGCACGTAGCCGCCGAGGCGCAGCCCGTTCGCGGAGGCGTACTTCGCGCGGTCGATCACCGGGACTTTTTGACGCGTCAGCACCAGCGCGACCGGGCCGCTCCGGGACTGGACCGCCATGCGCCACGCTTCCACCGTCTCGGTTGCGTCCGCCGGGCGGATGACGACGAGATTGGGGATCGCGCGCAGGGCGGCGAGCTGCTCGATCGGCTGATGCGTGGGACCGTCCTCCCCGAGGCCGATGGAGTCGTGCGTGAAGACGTAGATCACCGGCAGATCGCACAGCGCGGCGAGGCGGATCGGCGGCCGCATGTAGTCCGAGAAAATGAGGAACGTCGATCCGACCGGCCGCACGCCGCGGTGCAGGGCGAGGCCGTTCAGGATCGCGCCCATCCCGTGCTCGCGCACGCCGAAATGGATATTGCGGGCGCCCCAGCTCCCCGCCGCCACGTCGCCCCCGTTCTTGAAGACGACGTGCGTCGAGCCCGCGAGGTCCGCCGACCCGCCGACGAGCTCGGGGAGCTTCGGCGCGATGGCGTTCAGCACCTTCCCCGACGCCGCGCGCGTGGCCTGGGCATCGGCGGGGGGGGGCGCGAACGTCGGGAGGCCCTCGTCCCAGCCGTCGGCCAGGCGGCCGGCCAGCCGGCGCTCGAGCTCTGCCGCGAGCTCCGGGTTTGCCTGCCGGTACGCGTCGTACTTCTTCGACCACTCAGCTTCGAGCCGGGCGCCGCGCTCCCGGGCGAGCCGCCAGTGCGCCAGCGCTTCCTGGGGCACGTGAAACGGCTCGAGGGTGGGCCACCCGAGGCGCTGCTTGGTGAGCTTCACCTCGTCCGCGCCGAGCGGGGCGCCGTGGGCCTCGGGCGTGTCCTGCTTGTGCGGGCTGCCGAACGCGATGTGGGTGCGCACGATGACCAGCGACGGCCGGTCCGCGACGCGCCGAGCGGCGGCGAGCGCCGCGTCGAGCGCGCCGAGGTCGTTGCCGTCCGCCACGCGCTCCACGTGCCAGCCGTAGCTCTCGAACCGCTTCGCCGTGTCGTCCGAGAACGTGAGATCGGTCTTGCCGTCGATGGTGATGCGATTGTCGTCGTAGATCCCGATCAGACGGCCAAGCTTCAGATGGCCGGCGAGCGAGCAGGCCTCGTGAGACGCGCCCTCCATCAGGTCGCCGTCGGACGCGAGGAAATAGGTGCAATGGTCGACGGCGCTGTGCCCCGGCCGGTTGAACATCTGGGCGAGGTGCGCCTCGGCGAGCGCCATCCCGACGGCGTTCCCAACGCCCTGACCGAGGGGGCCGGTGGTGGCCTCGACGCCCGGCGTGAGTCCGTGCTCGGAGTGCCCCGGCGTGCGGCTCCCCCACTGGCGGAACTGCTTGATGTCGTCGGGCGAGAGGTCGTAGCCGGTGAGATAGAGCACTGCGTAGAGCAACATGCAGGCATGCCCGGCCGACAACACGAAGCGGTCGCGCCCGAACCAGTCGGGGTTCGCGGGATTGTATCGCAGATGCCGCTGCCACAACACGTAGGCGACGGGGGCGAGGGCCATCGCGGTCCCGGGGTGGCCGGAATCGGCCCGCTCGACCGCGTCCATCGCGAGGGCGCGGACGGTGTTGATGCAAAGCTGATCGAGTGATGCGGCGCGGGCGGTGGGTGGAGGGGGGGCGGCGCCGCTCACGGGCTTCGTCACAACAGACCGGACTTGGCGGCCTGCCACAGGTTGACGAGCCGGTCGAAGCCGGTCACCAGCACGTCTACCTGCTGCGGGCTCGGGGTCGCCTTGGCCGCGGTCTTGAGCTCTTCGCAGATGCGCGGCATTTCCCTGCGCCCCTGCTTCGCGGCTTCAGCGGCGATCTGGTCCAGGATTGCGAGGATTTTGTGGCGCGCCGGCTCGTCCTTCGGCACCTGCCACAGGTAATCGGCGAGCTCCTTGCCCTCGGTGCAGAGCTTGCCGAGGCCGTCCATGAGCGGCGGCCGCGCGCGGCGCGGCGAGTTGGGATCGTTCATTGCGAGTTCCAATTATACCAAGAAACGGGCTCCGAGGAACGGTTGCCGGGAGTCCAGGGTGCCCCTAGCTTGCGGTCTCCATGGAGCGACCCTCGATCCTCGAACGCCTGCGTGCGTTCAACCGGTGGACCAAAGGGTGGGCCGCCTCGATCGCCGTGGCGGTCGGCATCTGGATCGTGTTGCGCTCCTACCTGATCGAGGCGTTCCGCATCCCGTCGGCGAGCATGGAGAACACGCTGCTCGTCGGCGACTTCCTGTTCGTGAACAAGGCGATTTACGGAGGCGAGCTCGAGATCCCGCTCACCGGGATCCGCTGCTGCCGCGTGCCGGGCTACGCGGAGCCGCACCGCGACGGGATCGTCGTGTTCCGCTCGGTCGAAGATTCGACGCCCAACCTGAACATCGTGAAGCGGGTGATCGGCGGGCCCACCGATACGCTCCGGATGACGCACGACACGGTCTACCGCAACGGCAAACGGCTCGACGAGCCCTACGCCCTGCACTTGGGATCGCACCCCGACGATCCGTTGCAGCTCCGGAAGATCCGGGCGCTGCAGCTGCCCTACTACGTCGGGCGCGACACGGCCCGCTACCACCCGACGACCCACGACTGGGGCCCGATCGCGATTCCGATCGGGCATTACTGGGTGATGGGCGACAACCGCGACGAGTCCTATGACAGCCGGTTCTGGGGATTCCTGCCGCGGTCGCACATCGTGGGCAAGCCGCTGATCATCTACCTGAGCGTCGCCACCGACCCGCTGCGGATCCGCTGGAACCGGATGTTGCGCCGCCCGACGTAGGCCCGTGGCGCGGGCGGGCCTCCAATCCGTCTTTCGCCGTCGGGCGTAACCTTCTCGGGCGACCCGCGTTGCAGAAGACCATAAGCCGCGTCAACTTCGAGGCCGTGCTGGCGAACCAGCAGGGACAGTCCCGGTGGCCGGACGGCGCACTTGTCGCGCGCATCTCGGCCGGCGATGATCGCGCCCTTGGCGAGCTGTACGATCGCCATGGGGGCATGGCGTATGCGTTGGCGGTGGCGATCGTCGCAGAGCGGGCGGACGCCGAGGAAGTCGTGGCCGACGCGTTCGGGCAGGCTTGGCGGACCGCGCTCCAGTTCGATCCGGGTCGCGGCAGCGTCGCGGCCTGGCTGGCCACCATCACGCGCACGCGCGCCCTCGACCTGCTGCGCGCCCGAGGGCGCCGGGCTCGCGCGCTGGAGCGCGCGGCACAGGCCGGCACGAACGGGCTCGCCGCCCCGCTCGCCGAGATGGCCGTGGCGCCCGATCGCGGCGCAGAGCAGCAGGAGGAGAAACGTCTCGTGAGGCACTGCCTCGCGGAGCTGCCCGAGCCGCAGCGCCGGGTGATCGAGCTCGCCTACTTCGGCGGTCTCACCCACACCGAGATCGCCGCCGAGCTGCAAGAGCCGCTGGGCACGATCAAGACGCGTATGCGGGCGGGAATGGAAAAGCTGCGCGGCTTGCTGGCGCCGCTCCTGTCGGGGGAAGGGTCATGACGGACCACCAATGGCTGGAGCTTGCCGCGTCGTATGCGCTAGGCGCTCTCACCGCCGACGAGCGAGCGGGCTTCGAGACGCATCTCGCGGAGTGTGCGACGTGCCGGGCCGAGGTCCAGGCCTACGGGGAGGTGACGGGCCTGCTCGTGCACGCCGCGCCTGCGTCCGCCCCGCCGCCCGAGCTACGCGAGCGCATCCTCCGCGAGGCACGGCGGCGGCGCCCGCTCGGTCCGCGGCGGGTGCCCGTCGCCCCCTGGCTCGCGGCCGCCGCGTGCCTCGTGCTCGCGCTCGGAACGGGCTACGGGTACCTGCGGGAGCGCGCTGCCCGTGATCAGGCGAGCCGCGCCCTTGCCGCCGCCCGCGACACGCTCGCCGCGCGGGACTCGCTCGTTGCCACCCTCCTCTCACCCGACGTCGGGACCGCTGCGCTTGCCGGCCCCGGTCGTCCGCCGTCGGCCCGGCTCTTTTGGAGCCCGTCGCGCCGCCGCGTCGTGATGGCGGTCTTCGACCTCCCGCCAGCGCCCGCGGGTCGCACGTATCAGCTCTGGGCCATCGCGCAGGGGAAGCCGGTGAGCTTGGGCATCTTCAACACCGCGCCGGACGGCCGGCTCACCGCCGCGATGGTCGTGCCGCCGAACCTCTCGTTCGAAGTCACGGCCGTCACGGAGGAACCCGCGGGCGGCTCGCCCCAGCCCACCCAGCAGCCGTTCCTCACCGGCAAGGTGGCGGCAGACTAACCCGGGCCAGCAATCCGAGTGCGCGGGACGGGCGTAGAGAGGATGTCGCTCTGCGCCCGTTCTCCTTTTCTCGGAGGAATGACCCATGTTCCGCTTGTGTGCGGCCGTCCTGTTGGTACTGGTCGCGGCCGCCGGCATCACCCGCTGGATCAAGGCGTCGGACCACAAGGATAGCGCCCTGCTCGCCGCGGACCACGCCGCCGACATCGCCGACGTCTACACGTTTCGCAGCCCCGTCCAGCCGGACAACGTCGTCCTCGTGATGACGGTCTCGGGCTTCATCCCGCCATCCGAGGCGAGCACCACCTTCTTCGACCCCACCGTCTTGTACCAATGGAAGATCGACAACAACGGTGACGCGGTCGAAGATGTCGTGATCCAGGCGTTCGTGACCGGTACCGGTGGGCATCAGGTGATGCACTTCCGTGGCCCGGCGCCGGCGTCCCAAATCGGAGCCACGAGTCGCGTTATCGAGGGGCCGGAAACTGCGACGGTGCCGGTCAGCAACGGCGCGACCCCCATGATCGCCTCACGCTCGGGCATGACGGTGTTCGCCGGCGTGCGGGACGATCCGTTCTTCTTCGACCTCGTGCAGTTCAAGAAGATCATCGCGGGCGAGGCCGCGGCATTCCGCAACCCCGGAATCGACTCATTCGCCGGCACCAATGTCCTCGCGATTGCCGTCGAGCTGCCGAGCGCTCGGCTCGGTGGACCGAGGCTCGGTGTCTGGGGCACGACCAGCCGGCAGCAGTTCTAAACGCCGTCACCTGAGGAGAGACCGAACCATGGAACGCACCGCATACATGCTTCGCCTGCTGCCGCTGCTGGCGCTGGGAGCGCTGGCCGTCGCGGGCTGCGATGACGCCTACGCGCCCCTCTCGGGCCCGCGTGCCGACGCCAGCGTGCTGATGCACCAGGAGCTGCGGCAAGAGGATCGCTTCGGGTTGCCGGCGATCGCGACGGTATTCATCCCGACGGACCTGAAGGATGCCTAC
>QHTS01000055.1:0-3489 GCA_003220905.1 Gemmatimonadota bacterium
AACATATTCGACGACAAGCATGCCGTTCAATGCGCGACCTTTGTGCGGATGTGCTATCAGGCCATCGGCCGCGACCCGGTGACCGGCCCGGTCGCCATCTCGAACACGTCGCCGGAGAGCTACTACCAGAGCCACGCATTCACGTTTCGCAGGGAGTGGCACGTGTAGCCGGACATCAGGGAGGCTCGAAAGACTGCGGAGGGCGGCTACGAGCTCGGCCCGTATCCGCCCTCCGCCCCAGAGACCCTGCGTCGATTCTGCTCTACGCGGCGTCGAGCGCGCCTTCGATCGCGTCCTCGATGACCGCGAGATCGGCGAGCAGGCGCGCGCGGCTGGTCGCCGTCAGGCCCTGCGCCTGGCGCACGCGCTCGAGACAGGCGTCGAGCAAGGCGAGAGCGCCGCAGAGATACCCGGTCGCCTGGTCGGCCACCGCCCAGATCCGCTCGAGCCCGCCGAGCGACAGACCGGCCAGCTCGAGAATCAACCGTTCCGGGCTGCGGCGCTCGATACCGGTAGGTGGCGGCGCGGGTACGTCGCTCCTGACCCGGGCCACGTGTAAGCGGCTTGGGTCAAAGCGGCATACCACCCAGAGACTCTTGTCGCCCACCGCCCCAACCCACGTTCGCAGGACCGCGGCCACGTCCAATTCGATCGCGTCCAACGGCGGATTCGGGCGGCTTGCAACCTCTGCCACCGCGAGATCCCTCGCCACGCGCCACAAGGTGACCACTCGCCCCCGTAGGGCAGCGCTCGTCTGGCGCAGGATGGCTTGGCGTCGCTCAGTCAATCTGTGAGGTGCGGAGTCGCGCATAATGGAGGCGCCTCCGTTAGGGTGTGCTGTGAAGACGCCTCACCCCTGTGGAGAGGTAACGCGGCTCGTCTCAAATCAACGACTTAGCCTGCAGCTGAGCTACGGCGAGCGGGCCCGGCGCTTGCGGTTCGCTTGGCTTGACGCCGCCGACACGGCGGACTATTAAGGAGGCCGATGACGGCCGAAGACGTCGCCGCGCAGCTCGCGCGCGAGCGCGCATTGAAGCAGGCCGACAAGATGGAGACGATCGGCCGGCTGACGGGCGCCATTGCGCAACAGTTCAACGAGCTCCTCACCGCAATCCTGGCGCGCATCGCCGCGCTGGCCCAATCGCTGCCTCCGAACCGCGACATCGACGAGCTGAAGCTCACGGCCCAGCGCGGCGCCGAGCTGGCGCAGCGGCTTCTGGGCTTCAGCCGCCACCGCGTGCTCGACCTGCAGCCGTTGATCCTCACCGAGTTCCTGCGCGACGCGCTCGACACGCTGCGCCGCCAGCTTCCGGCCAATATCGAGGTGCAGTTCGAGGCGGACGAGGAAGGCGGCGTGGTCGAAGCCGATCCCGCGGCGGTGAAGCAGATCCTGCTGCACCTCGTGACCAACGCCCGGGACGCCATGCCGAAGGGCGGCACGCTGCACGTCGAAGTCCGGCGCGCCCGCCTCGGCGCGGCGGATCGTCCGCTCCACGCCTGGGTCGAGCCGGGATCCTACGTCAGCGTCGCGCTGAGCGACACCGGTGTCGGGATGGACGCGCAGACGGTGGCTCGGGTATTCGAGCCGTTCTTCACCACCAAGCCGGTGGGAGTCGGCACCGGCCTCGGTATGTCGATGGCCTACGGCCTCGTGAAGCAGCACCGCGGATACCTCCACATCTACAGCGAGGTCGCGCAGGGGACTACCGCCAAGGTGTACCTCCCCGCCGTCCGCGATCAGGGGATGTCGGAGCTCGAAGCCGCTGCTGACGAAGGCCTGCCCGGCGGGACGGAAACGATCCTGCTGGTGGAGGACGATCAAACGATGCGCGTGGCGGCGCAGCAGCTCCTCTCAAAGGTCGGCTACAGGGTCGTCACCGCCGTCGACGGCCAGCAGGGGCTCGACGCCTACCACGCCCACCGAGCGGGTCTGCACCTCGTGATCACCGACGTCGTGATGCCGAAGCTCAGCGGGTTCGAGCTGTACGAGGTCATCCGGGGTGAGTCGCGCGGGTTGAGCGTGTTGTTCATGAGCGGGTTTCCCGCGCCGAACTTCCGGAAGACCGTCGGCCAGGATCCCGCCGTCGCGTTCGTCACGAAGCCCTGGACGGCGAGCGAGCTGCTCGCGCAGATCCGCGTGCTGCTCGAGGCCGGTGGAGGGCGCGCGTAGCTACTTCTGGTCGGGAGGACCCTCGCGGTGCTGCGGCTGTTGCGTGGCGATGTACGTGACGGCATCCCACGCGTTGTGAATGCCGATAAACAGCAGCAGCAGCGCCGTCGCGCCAATCACCAACAGGCACCGCGGAGGATCACGGCGGAGCAGGAGCGCCGCCACGAGCAGCGTCACATACGCGATGAGCGGGAAGGTGCAGTGCCACAGCCAGTCTTCCAGCACCGGCACGTAGCGCTTCTGCCGGAGCGCCCGCCTGATGACGACCGCCGTGTACACGATTCCCGCCGCACCCACGGCGCCGAGCGCGAGTCCGGCGTTCGAGACCGCCCGCCACGGCACGCTCAGGATCGCCGACATGAGCAACACGGCGCAGAAGTGGACGACGGTGGGCGTGCCAAAGGCGCCCACCTCCGGGCCGATCGAGCGCGCCTCGGCGCCGAGCACGACCACCACGAATTGCAGACCCGTCAGCGCCGCGGCCGAGGAGCCGATGATTACATAGAAAGTCTCCCAGGCGACGAACGGCGACAGCTCGTTTGCTGCCACGATGGATCTCCCCTCGAGGGTAAGCACTACTGCGGCGGTAACATGCAGACCGCTCGGCCCGGTGGCGAGGGCGCCCCTGTGCGTTAGCCATTAGATTTCGTCATGGCCATATTCCGCAGCCTGGTGCCCATCCTCGCTTTTGTCGGCGCCGCTCACGCACAGATCCCGGCGTTCGCGGCCGCGTCCCGGCTCCCGCCGGCCAAGGGTGAGCAGATCGCCGTCTTCGCGGGAGGATGCTTCTGGGGCGTGGACGCCGTGTTCAAGCACGTGAAGGGCGTCTCGAGCGTGGTCTCCGGCTACTCGGGCGGCGGTGCGGCCACGGCGCGATACGGGGTGGTAAGCACCGGCACGACCGGGCATGCCGAGTCGGTGAAGATCACCTATGATCCGTCGCAGATTTCATATAGCGAGCTCCTGCGGATCTTCTTTTCGGTGGCGCACGATCCGACCCAATTGAACCGCCAGGGTCCGGACGTGGGGAGCCAGTACCGTTCGGCGATCTTCTACGCGACCGGGGCCGAGAAGGAGAGCGCGCAGGCCTACATCGATCAGCTGAACAAGGCCGGCGTCTTCTCCGGTCCCATCGTCACCCAGCTGGCGCCGTTCGAGCGCTTCTATCCCGCGGAGGACTATCACCAGAACTATCTCGCGCGCCACCCCGACCAGCCGTACATCGTCTTCAACGACCTGCCCAAGGTGCGACGGTTGCAGCAGCAGTTCCCCACGCTCTACAAGCAATAGTCTCACGCGGCCAAGCGGCCTAAATGAAG
>QHTS01000055.1:3518-5343 GCA_003220905.1 Gemmatimonadota bacterium
GCATCTAGTCGGGCGCAAGCGACACCCGTATCATGGACTCGTCCCAGGCGTCGAAGGCCCGATGTCCGACCTCGCTGGTCGCTTGGAAGTTGCCCTCACTGGCCGGTACGCGATCGAGCGCGAGCTCGGCCACGGCGGGACGGCGCTCGTCTTCCTGGGACGAGACCCGAAACACGAGCGGCCCGTTGCGATCAAGGTGTTGCGACCGGAACTCGCGGTGGCCCTGGGCGCCGACCGGTTCCTGCGGGAGATCAAGGTCACCGCCCGGCTCAACCACCCCCACATCTTGCCGCTCCTCGACTCGGGCGAAGCGGCCGGCTTTCTCTACTACGTCATGCCCTACGTCGCGGGCGAGTCGCTACGCGACCGGCTCGTCCGGGAGCCGCAGCTGCCGGTGGAGGAGGCGCTGATTATTGCCCGGGAAGTGGCCGACGCCCTGGAGTACGCCCACCAGCACGGCGTGGTCCACCGTGACATCAAACCCGAGAACATTCTCATCTCGGCTGGGCACGCGGTCGTGGCCGATTTTGGCATCGCGCGCGCGATTCAGGCCGCCGGGGATCGGACCGTGACGCAGACCGGCATACTGCTCGGGACGCCCGCGTACATGAGCCCGGAGCAGGCGGCCGGCGATTCGGAGCTGGACGGCCGCAGCGACATCTACAGCTTGGGCTGCGTGCTGTACGAGATGTGGGCTGGGGCACCCCCGTTCACAGGGCCCACGGCGCAGGCAATCATCGCGATGCGGTTCACCCACCGCCCGCCGGAGGTGTCGAGCGTGCGCGACGGAGTCCCGGTTTGGGGGAGCCGAGCCGTCGCCAGAGCGCTCGCCCGGGACCCGGCGGAGCGCTACGCCACGGCCGCGCTGCTCGCCGCGGCGTTGATCGCGCCGGAGCCGGGGAGCCCGGCCCAACGCGAACCGCAGACCGAGAAGTCCATCGCCGTGCTCCCGTTCACCAATATGAGCTCGGACCCGGAGATCGAGTACTTCGGCGACGGCATTGCGGAAGAGATCATCAACGCACTCGCGCGGCTGCCTGGGCTACGGGTTGCGGGTCGGTCGTCCGCCTTTTCGTTCAAGGGCAAGCACGAGAATCTGCGCGTCATCGGGGACAGGCTCGCCGTCGGCGCGGTGCTCGAGGGCAGCGTGCGGAAGGCAGGAGCGCAGCTCCGGATCACCGCGCAGCTCGTCAATGTGGCGGACGGCTATCACCTTTGGTCGCAGCGGTTTGACCGCGAGCCCGAGGATGTGTTCGCGATCCAGGAGGAGATCGCCCGAACGATCGCTGAGCGCCTGCAGGTGAGCCTGGCGGGCAGCGATCAGAAGACTTTGGTGCGGCCCCACACGGAGAACCTCGAGGCCTACCAGCTCTATCTGAAAGGCCGTGCGTTGCTCTACAAGCGGGGGGTCGCCATCTGGCAGGCGCTTGAAGCGTTCCGCGCCGCCCTCGAGCTCGACCCCCAGTACGCGCTCGCCTCCGCCGGCCTGGCGGACGCCTACACGCTCCTGGGCATGTACGGGGTTCTCACTCCGTCCGATGCGCTGCCGCATGCGCGGGCCGCCGCGCAGCGGTCTGTGGAACTGGGCCCCGACTTGGCCGAGGCACACAACGCCGTGGCCGGCGTGCGTCTGTGGGACTGGGACTGGCCGGGCGCCGACCGGGAGTTCCGCACGGCGTTGCAGCTCAACCCGAGCTACGTGCAGGCGCGGTGCTGGCATGGGATGTTCAATCTTCAGTGGGTGCACGGCCGTGTTGAGGAGGCGGTTGGGGAGGCCGCGCGCGCGGTCGCAATGGAGCCGCTGGCCGCGTACCCGCGATCGATG
>QHTS01000055.1:5356-6156 GCA_003220905.1 Gemmatimonadota bacterium
GATGCGTACTTCTCGCAGATCATACTGGCAGCGGTGTACCACGGGGCGGGGCGACTGGCGGACGCTCTGGCGGTATACGAGCGGGCGCTCGCGATCTCGGGCCGACACCCGTGGGGGGCGGCAGGCCAAGCGGTCGTCTATGCGGATATGGGGAAACTCGACGAGGCGCGGGCAATCCGCGACGAGCTCGTCAGACGATCCCGGGGCGAATACGTCCAGCCTACGACCCTCGCGATGGTATCCGCGGCGACGGGAGAGCGAGACGAGGCCCTGGCGCTGCTTCACCGGGCGTGCGATGAGCATGACCCCTTTCTGATATTTACGCTGTACGGCTTCCCGACCACGGCACGCCTCCGCGAAGATCCTCGCTTTGCGGAGATCCGGGAGCGGATGGGCCTGGCGTCGTCGCTCTAGCAGGGCCGGGGGGCGCCTCCCGCCGCCCGGATTCCCTATATTGCGACCCCGACGCTCAAGGGCACTGCATGACGCTGCCGGACCCGCTACCCCAGTCACTGCCCGACGACTCCTGGGCGGTTGATGAGCCATCCCTGAAGCTGTTCGTCGACAAGCTCAAGGAACCGCCGGCCGACCGCGCCTGGTACGAGCTGCGGCGCGACGCGGAACGCATCGCCTTGGTCCCCGGCTTCGACCGGCTGATCACCCTCGACGCCAACGCGATCAAAGAGCTGCCCCACCAGATCGACGTGGCCCAGCGGGTGCTGCGCGACATGGGCGGCCGCGCCATCCTCGCCGATGAGGTCGGCCTCGGCAAGACGATCGAGGCGAGCATCATCTACAAG
>QHTS01000052.1 GCA_003220905.1 Gemmatimonadota bacterium
TGCCGATCGTTGCAGCGACGAGCATCGCCACGGCCCCGATGCCGAGCGAGACGCGGGCCCCGTATACGAGCCGGCTCCACACGTCCCGGCTGAACGGGTCGGTGCCGAGCAGGAACTGCGCGGACGGCGGCCGGTCGGGGTGTGCGATATCGATCTGGTAGTAGGGCGGGTACGGCGCCACGACGGGTGCGGCGATGGCGATGGTCACGAAGAACGCGAGTACGAACAACCCGAGCCCCGCCGTCGGGTGCCGGAAAAACCGCCGCCCCGCCGCGGTCGCCCGCACGCGTCGTCGCAGCGCCGCGACGACGGCGAGCGCCAGGACCGCGGCCCCGGCCACCGCGAGCCAGTTCCAGACGTTCAGGCGCTCGCCCCTCCCCCCCGCACCCTGATCCGTGGGTCGGCGACGGCATACAACGCGTCGGCGATCAGATTGCCCAACACCACCATCGCGCTTGTGAGCAGGGCCGCCCCGGTCACCACGGGGTAGTCGCGCTGGAGGATCGCGTTCACGGCGAGCCGGCCCATCCCGGGCCAGGCGAACACCGTCTCGATGAGGACCGCTCCGGTGAAGAGGAATGGGAAGGCCAGCCCGAACAGGGTGATGATTGGGAGGAGAGCGTTTCGTAGCGCGTGCACCAGCAGCACCCGGCGTTCCCGCAGGCCCTTGGCGCGGGCCGTCCACACGTAGTCCTGGCGGATGACATCGAGCATCGCCGCCCGTTGGTAGCGCGCCGTGGCCGCCGCGCCCACGAGACCGAGTGTGAGGGCGGGGAGCGTGAGGTGCCACAGGAAGTCGAGCAGGCAGTAGGGCGAGTCGACGTGGGGACACAGGACGGGATTGTTGGGCCCGCCGACTGGGAACCATCTCAGCCACTGCCCAAACACGAGGAGCAGCACCAGCCCAAGCCAGAACACCGGCATCGAGTTGACGAGCAGCGCGACGTTCCCGACCGCGACATCGCCGAACCGGCCCGCCCGCATGGCCTGATAGATCCCGAGCGCAAGCCCGAGCACGAAGTCGACGAGCAGTGCCGCGAGCGCGAGGGTGAAGGTGTTGGGGATGGCGTCCGCGAGCGCGTCGGCAACGGGTCGATGCAGTCCGAAGGACTCGCCCAGGTCTCCGTGCGCCAGGGCGGTCAGGTACTTCGCGTACTGCACCCACAGCGGCTGGTCGCAGCCGAACCGCCGACACAGCTGCCGGCAGACCTCAGGCGGGAGCGGCCGATCGGCGGTTCCGCACGGCGTGCCGTGGGCGAAGTGAACGACGAAGAACGTGATGGTGACGACCGCGAACACGATGGCGATCGACGCGGCGAGCCGCCGCACCAGCCACGCCGCCACCTAGCGCTCCACGCGGTCTCGATCCGTCAGTCGATCAGCGGGGATGCGCCACGTGCGGAGCAGGGCGAGCCAGGAATCGGGCCGGATCGTCACGTCAACGATCCGGTTGTGGATGGCGGAGACGTTGGAGGTGGCGAACAGAAAAATGCCGGGCGCGTCCCGATTCAACGTCTCGATGGCGGCCCGCCACGCCCGACGGGCTTGGTCGCGGCTCGCCGCCGACGTCACCGCCCGGTCCACCAGCCGGTCGACCTCCGGGTTGTCGTAGCGGCCGTAGTTGGACCGCCCGAACCCGGCCGGGGTCCAGGTTTGGGGAAAGCCCGACGAAGGCGTCGGGTCGCTGTTCCACGTGTTGATGATGGCATCGAACCGGCCGCCGCGCGCGCGCTCGTTGAACAGGCTGAAGTCGACCTCGTCGAGCTGAACGTCCACGCCGGCGGTCCGGAACTGCTCCTGCAGCAGCCGCGCGTACTGACGACGGATGGCGCTGGTCGTCGGGAGGAGCAGCCGGAAGGCGAGCGGTCGGCCGTCCTGGTCGCGGATGCCGTCGCCGTCCGAGTCGGTCCAGCCGATGCGCGTCAGGAGCCGCGCCGCCTGGCCGCTGTCGTAGGGTAGCTCGCGGATCTCCGGGTCCCAGATCCACCACAGCTGCGACACCGGCCCGGGCGGCACCTTGGCGAGATCGCCGAATACGTTGCGCAGCAGCCGCTCGCGGTCCGTGGCCATGACGAGCGCCCGCCGCAGGTCGCGGTCGCCGAACAGGGGGTGAGGCCTGGTCGTGTCGCCGGGCGCGGCCAGGTTGAATCCCACGTAGCCGTACGCAGACCCCTTGTAGGGATAGCACGCGATCTTGGGGTCCGCGCAGGCACGCTGCACGTTGTCGGGCGTGATCAGCACTTCCACGGCGTCCGCGTCGCCCGCGAGCAGCTGGGTCACGGCGACCTGCTGGTCTGACGTAAACCGCCAGATGACGCGCCTCAAGTGCGGGCGGCCGAGGAAGAAGGTCGAGTCCGCCGCGAGCTCGATGCTCTCAGCGGCTTTCCATGCAACGAAGCGGTACGGCCCGTCGCCCACCGGCGCGCGCCCGAACGCCGTGCTGCGCCACTGATCGCGCGGGACCTCGCGCAGGAGGTGCGCCGGCAGGATGCGCAGGTGGTACACGGCGTCGTAGAACATCTCGGGATAACGCTGCCGGAACCGAAACACGACGGTGAGCGAATCGCGCGTGGTGACCGCGGCGATCTGGCGCAGCGAGGAGCGGAACGAGGAGTTGACGAGCGTATCCGTGTACGCGTCGTACGTGAACGCGACATCCGCGGCCGTGACCGCCTGGCCGTCGTGCCACCGGGCCCGCGGGTCGAGATGAAACACGAGCGTCGTCGGGGCGTCCCACTCCCACCGCTCCGCCAGCTGCGGCTGGAAGTCCTCGTCGCCGATCGTGTTTCCCGAGAGCCCCAGATCGGCGAGCTTGAGAAACAGCTGATCCGTCACGTCCCGCGTGATCGCGAACTCGCTGACGGGCGGGAGCAAGATATCCGGCTCTCCCCCGGAGGCGATGACGATGGTGCCGCAATATTCGCCGGTGCACCCGACCGGGCGCTCGCACCCGGCGACGAGGATGAGGCAGGCGAGCGCGGCGAGGGTCAGGCCGGCGCGTGGGCGGGCGGTTGGCATGGCGCCTAATATTTCACCGCGGTGCCTAGCGGCGCCAGGTCCAGGCGGGATCCTGAAAGACGGACGGTCGGACGGTTGGACCGTCGGACGGTCGGGGCGCAGCATGCTGCGCCCCTACGTCTCCGAACGCCTCAATCACCGCGTCCGCGACCTCGTCGAACGAGACGGGGCGGCCCAGCGCTGCGGCGAGCGTAGTCTCCCTGCTCCCGGCTCCCGGCTCCCGGCTCACCAATCGCACCACCTCCTGCGACCCCGCGAGCAGGATCGAGCCGTGCTGCAGGAACGCCCGTCCCTCGCACACCTGTGCCGAGCCGACCAGCTTGCGCCCCCCGACAAGCACTTCCCCGCCCACGGGGGCCGCGAAGCAGGAGCCACGGCGGTCAGGCGGTCGGGCGGTCAGGCGGTCGGGTGCGAGGGTGGCCGCGACCCCGAGCGTGTGCAGCGCCGCCGCGAGGCGCGCGTGGATCGCATGGTACGCCCCACGCAGGCCGCCGAACGTCGCGATCGGGGCGGCCATCGCGTAGGTCACCTCGTGCTCGTGCCACACCGCCCGGCCGCCGGTGGGGCGTCGCACGACGTCGAGCCCGCGCCGCGCGATGGCCGCGCGGTCGTAGCGCGCCGCGGCCGGCTCGTTCCGGCCCAGCGAGAGGCACGGCGGTTGGAAGCGGTACAGCCGAAGGAACGCGCTCCCGGTGCGATCGGCGCGCGCGAGCAGCCCGGCGTCGATCGCCATGTTCTCGGCGCCAGGGCGACCGCCGGGGTCCACGAGCAGTTCCCACCGCGTCGTCTCTTCAATCAGCCGCGAGGGCATAGGCTTCCATCGGCGGACAGACGCAGACCAGGTTCCGGTCGCCGAAGGCGCCGTCCACGCGGCTCACCGAGGGCCACACCTTGTGCGACCGCGTCCAGGGGGCGGGGAAGGCGGCGCGCTCGCGCGTATACGGGCGGTCCCACGCGTCGGCGATCACGTCCTCCAGGGTGTGCGGCGCATTCGTGAGGAGGTTGTTGCCGCGCGGCAGGGTCCCGTCCTCCACCTCGCGGATCTCCTGGCGGATCGAGATCAGCGCGTCGCAGAAGCGGTCCAGCTCCTCCTTCGACTCGCTCTCGGTGGGCTCGATCATCAGGGTGCCCGCGACCGGGAACGAGACCGTCGGCGGATGGAAGCCGTAGTCGATGATGCGCTTCGCGATGTCATCGACTTCGATGTCGGCGGACGCCTTGAAGGGCCGACAGTCGATGATGCACTCGTGCGCGATCAGCCCATTCTGCCCGGTATAGAGGAGCGGGTAGTGCGCCCCGAGCCGGCGCGCCACGTAGTTGGCGTTGAGGATCGCCACCTTGGTCGCCTCCACGAGCCCTTCGCGTCCCATCAGCGCCACGTAGGCCCAGGAGATCGGCAGGATCCACGCGCTGCCCCACGGCGCCGCCGCCACGGTCCCGCACGGCTGCTGCTGGCGCAGCGGCACCACGGGGTGGTCCGGGAGGAAGGGTCCCAGGTGCGCCGCCACGCAAATCGGGCCCATCCCGGGCCCCCCGCCGCCATGGGGGATGCAGAAGGTCTTGTGCAGGTTCAAGTGGCACACGTCGGCGCCGACATCGGCGGGGCGGACCAGGCCCACCTGGGCGTTCATGTTCGCGCCGTCCATGTACACCTGCCCGCCGTGCGCGTGGATGATCTCGCACACCTGCCGGATGGACGCCTCGAAGACCCCGTGGGTCGACGGGTACGTGATCATGAGCGCCGCGAGTGAGCCCTTGTGCTCGGCCGCCTTGGCGCGCAGGTCCGCCAGGTCGATGTTGCCGCTGGGGTCCGACTGCACGGGGACGACGCGCAGACCGGCCATCACCGCGCTCGCGGGGTTCGTCCCATGCGCCGACGTCGGGATCAGACAGGTGGTGCGGTGCCCTTCACCGCGGGAGCGGTGATAGGCCCGGATCACGAGCAGTCCGGTGAACTCGCCCTGCGCCCCCGAGTTCGGCTGCAACGAGATTTTCGGGAATCCGGTGATCTCGGCCAGCATGTCCTCGAGCTGGCGGAACAGCGTGCGGTAGCCGGTGGCCTGCTCCCGCGGCGCGAACGGGTGCAGCCGGTTGAACTCGCGCCATGACAGCGGGACCATCTCGGTGGTGGCGTTGAGCTTCATCGTGCACGAGCCGAGTGGGATCATCGCCGACGTGAGCGACAGGTCGCGTGCTTCGAGCCGCTTGATGTAGCGCAGCATCTCCGTCTCGGAGCGGTAGCGGTGGAACACCGGGTGGGTCAGGTAGGACGAGGTGCGGTGCAGCGATTCGGGGATCGAAGGGTCGGCTTTCGCGCCGAGGTCTTCCACCATGAAGGGCA
>QHTS01000053.1 GCA_003220905.1 Gemmatimonadota bacterium
CCATCGACCAGCACTCGAAGGCCGAGGCCACCGGGTACGATCAAGTGATCGTCGGCTACCTCCTGCAGATCGCCGCCGAGCTCAAGACTGCGGGCAGCACCGAGGCCGCGGCGCTGCGGCGGCGGACGTCGCGTCTCATTCGCACGCTCAAGCCTGAAACGCTGCAGCGACTGGTGGGGATGGGGGGCGACTTCGCGCAGCGGCGCCAGTTCGTCTCCGATGCGGCCGACGGCATGGCGGTGGATGCGGTACTCGACATCCTCAAGGCCGCCGCAGAAACCTCGCACGAGACCATCTCACACTCCCTCGTGCGGCTCCTTTCCAAGCTCGCGGTGCACGCGGAGGCGGGCGCCGCCCCCGTGCGAGCGCAGGCGGACGCGGCGTTGCGCGAGCAGGTCCAGCGGCTGCTGGCGGGGTGGACGCTCCCCGATCCGAATCCCGGAGCCTACGGCGCGGCGCTGCACCGCATGGCGCGGGCCGCGCCGGCCGGGGCGCCACGCACCGATCACCATGCCACCGAGCCCGATCGTCTCGTGGCGATGGCCCTTGAGATCGGCACGATGGGACCGCGTCTCCCCGCGGCGGTCGGCCGGGTGGTCGCCGAGGGCCGGCTCGCGCAGCTGCTCGATGCGCTTGAGGGGGGGGCGGCCGACACCGCCGCCGCGGCGACGGTCCGAGCGCAGATCGCTACGGCGGGTGCCGTGCAGCAGATCGTCGCCCGCGCGCCGATCGACTTCAAGCTGCTCGAGCGGCTCGTGCCGCTCGTGGGTGCGGCGGCGGCCCCACCGTTGCTCGATGCCCTCGCCGTGGCGGAGTCGCGCGGGGCCCGGCGCGGGTTGCTCGCGCAGCTGGCGAAAATGGGCGCCGAGATCGCCCCGTTCGTGATTGCGCGGCTCGAGGACAGCCGCTGGTACGTGACTCGCAATCTGCTGGCGCTGCTCGAAGAGTTGGGGCCCCCCCCGGCGGGCTTCTCGGCCGCCCCCTACATGCGCCACACCGACGCGCGGGTGCGCTGGCAGGCGGTCAAACTGCAATTGAAGCTCCCGGCCGAGCGCGATGAGGCGCTCGTCGCCGGCCTGCGCGATCAGGACCCGCGCACGCTGCGGCTCGCCCTCGGCCTCGCGGTCGCGCTGCAGACCTGCCCGGACACCGCCGTGCCCTTGTTGGTGAATCGCGCCACCGATCGCACGCTCCCCGGCGACCTGCGCGCGCTCGCCGTGCGGGCCCTGGGGTACACCAGGGCGCCGGCCGCCCTCGAGACGCTGCTCCAGATCACGGCGGGTGGCCGCACCCTGTTCGGCCGGGAGAAGCTGGCTGCCAAGTCTCCCGAGCTCCTCGTCGCGCTGGCGGCGCTCGCGACGGGGTGGCGCCACGATCCGCGGGCGCGCGCCCGCCTCGCCATCGCGGCCTCGTCGACCGACGGCGAGATCCTCAACGCCGCGGACCCGCAGGCGAGCCGGCGGTGAGCAGCCCCGCGGGCTTCCTCAACGCGTTCGCGCACGCGCTCGCGGCGATGACCCTCTATCGGCCGGGCCACCCCGCCCGCGAGCGCGCGATCGACGACGCGTATCGAGAGTTGAGCGACCTGCAAGCCACCGAGTCGCAGCCGCTGTTCACGTTCCTGGGAGATGAGATCGTGTTCGGGCGGCTGCCGCTGCGCGAGCTCAAGGCGTGGGACTGGGGGCGGCGGCTCGCGCTCGCGGGGATCCAGCGCTTGGAGTTTTCCGACCCCGTGAGCCGGGAGGAATTCGAGGAGTTCCTCGACGAGGTGCTCGCCCGGCTCACGCTCTCCGCGATCGACACGACGGAGGCGCGCCAGATGCGCCGCTCCAGCATCCGGTTCGGTGCGGTGGGCGTGCGTGGCGGGGATGAGCAGCTCGCCGCCACGATCCCGACCGCCACGATCAACTATTCCCTGAGCGAGGAAGCGGACGCCGTGCGCTGGGTCCAGGAGGAAGTGCAGGCTGGTGGGATGCTGCCGCTCACGGAGGCGGAGGCGGTGGTCCGCTCACTGTCGATCGCCATGCACGGCGGGCGGCAGATCGTGATCCCGTTGCTGCAGCTCAAGGAGTTCGACCAGTACACGACGACCCATTCGATGAACGTCGCGGTGCTGGCGATGGCCCTCGCCGAATCGCGCGGGCTCTCGGCGCGGGACGTGCGGGCGTTCGGGGTGGCCGGCCTGCTGCACGATATCGGCAAAGTGAAAATCCCGATCGAGGTCCTCACCAAGCCGGGACGCTTCTCCGACACGGAGCGGGCGTTGATGAACCGGCATCCCGCCGAGGGCGCGCGCATCATCCTGCGCGCGGAGGAAGACCTGGATCTCGCCGCGGTGGTCGCCTACGAGCACCACATCATGCTGAACGGGGACGGGTACCCCACGTTGCAGTTCCGGCGCGACTGCCACGAGGGGAGCAAGCTCGTGCACGTGTGCGACGTGTACGATGCCCTCCGCACCCACCGGCCCTACCGCGAAGCGTGGCCGCAGTCGAAGACCTTGTCGTACATCGAGGATCGGGCCGGCACGGAGTTCGATCCCGAGCTGGCGGGTACCTTCGTGCGGATGATGCGCCAGTGGGAGCCGCAGGTGGCAGTCATGACCGACGAGCGGGCCCCCGTGCCCGGGGCGCCCGTGGACCAATCGTCGACGATCTGACGCACCCCTCCCCGTTCCCCCATCCGGGGTACGTATCTTTGTACCATGATGCCGCGACTCTCCCGTCTGCTCGTCCTGCTGCTCGGGGTCGTTCCCGGTCTCTCCGCCCAGACCACACATTCGGGCGCGGGTCCGCGCCCCCGTCTCGAAGGGAAGTGGCAGGCGAAGACCGAAGACGAGATTCGCCATATCATGGTCCGGACCGACAGCTCCGCCCAGTTCGGCGATCAGGTAGCACGCTGGCGCGTGGTAGGCGACAGCTTGTGGCTGACCCTGGGGGACGGGGTGTGGCAGGTCTACGGCATGAAGCTCGAGGCGGAGAAGCTCACTCTGTCGGGGGGCGATCTCGAGAAGCCGGTGACGCTCCGCCGCGTGGGACCGGCCACCGCGCGCGCCGACTCCGTGGCCATCCCGGCGCCGCCCCCCCCCACCGAGCGCGCCTGGGACTGACGTCGTTCAAGGCGCTTGGCGAATGTTCGCGATGCGCCAGCCGTTCGCCGTCCGGATGAACCGGATCGCCTGGCGTAGGCGCGTCTCCCGCTGGGCGCCGCCGTCCGTCGGCACGTACAGATAGAGAGTCCGCACCATGGCGTACGCGGTGTCGGCGCGCGTGCTCAAGCGCTCGACGCCGTAGCGGGCGGTGAGCTGCTTGTAGCGCTCGAAGAAGGCCTGCCACGCCGCGACATCCTGCTCCGCCATGCCGGGCATCAGCACCTGCAGGTTCCCGACGCGCTCACTCGACACCGCGCGCTCGAGATCCTGCAGCAGCACGGCGATCGCCGCGCGCGCCTCGGGTGGCTGGGGGGAGGGGGGAGCCACCCCGGCGGCCACGCCGACCTGCTCGGCGTCGAGGGCCGCCAGCCGGGACACCACGTAGTCCATCGCCAGGTAGAGCGAATCGGCGCGCGCGAGCGAGGTGGCGGCGCGCCCCGCTTCGGGGCGTGTCGCCAGCGCGTGCACCACCGGGGTGGCGCGGGCGATGGCCTGCTCCGCATCGCGCCGCAGCGCCTCGGCCTCGGCCTGTGCCTTGACGTATTGGGGGATCGCGCTGAGGTAGCCGCTGGCGGCCCGCGCGAGGTCGCCGGTGCGCAGGGCGCGCTCGGCGTTCTGCACCACCGTCTCGGCGAGGATCAGAGACGGCACGTTGTTCTTCATCGCTCCGGCACGCCCCGCCCGCTCACGGGCCGCGAGCGCCGAGTCGCGTTGTGCGACCAGCGCCGCGTTGAGATGCGCGGGCACCGGGTACGTCAGCAGCTGGTCCAGCGTGGCGCCGGTGAGCGCGGCGTCGGGGAACGGCGCGGCGACGGGGGAGGGGGAGCGCGACACGTAGAGGAGCACCAGCGCCGTCACCATCAACGCCGTCAGCACCGCCGCCCGCCACTTGATCGGCGCGTGCGTGACGAGGCGGAGGACCGCCGACGGGATCGGCGTCCACCGCAAGCTGAGCCGCTCGGTGGTGTCGGACGCGCCGGAGAGCGCGGCCCGGATGCTGAACAGCGCCGACTGCATCTGACGCGCCGTCTCGAAGCGCTCCTCCGGCACCTTGTTGAGGGCCTTCCCGACGACGCGCTCGAGCGCTGCGGGGATCGACGGCGCCATGGTGCGCAGCGGCTTCGGGTCGGTGGTGAGCACTTGGTACAGCACGCCGTGGACCGTTTCACCTTCGAACGGCTTGTGGTACGCGAGCAGCTCGTACAGCAGGCAGCCGACGGCGAAGATATCGGTGGCCGGGGTGATCGCGCCGTTCGTGATCTGCTCCGGCGCCATGTAGGTCGGCGTGCCGACGATCGCGCCCGAGCCCGTCACGTCGGCGGACTGGAGGCGCGCGATCCCGAAGTCCATGATCTTCACCGAGCCGTCGGAGGCGATCCGGACATTGGAGGGCTTGACGTCGCGGTGGATGACGCCGCGCTCGTGCGCGTACGACAGGCCCTGCAGAACTTCGATCACGATGTCGAGCTTACGCTCGAGCGCGAGTGGCTCGCTCACCGCGATCAAGGAGCTCAGGTCTCGTCCATCGACCAGCTCCATGGCGATGAACAGCTGCTGGTCCGACTCGCCCAGGTCGTAGATCGTGACGATGTTCGGGTGCTGCAGCGCGCCCGCGGCGCGCGCCTCGCGCATGAAGCGATCTTGCGCATCGGTGGAGCGACCGGCGCGGGAGAGGAGCTTGAGGGCCACGTAGCGCCGTATGACGGAGTCGTACGCCTTCCACACGACGCCCATCGCCCCTTCGCCGATGAGCTCGTGCAGCTCGAACTTACCGACCCGTCGGTATTGCTCCGTTTGCGACATAGCGCGTGTGTCCACTGGAACTGAACAATGTGCGCCTTCCTTGGTCGGGGAGCAACCGGCCGAGCACGAAACTCAGCGCGTGGCCCAGTCGTAAATCCGCTCCAGCATGGCCCGGGTGGCGTCGTCCACCACGACGTCGCGCCGCGGGAGCACCCGCCCGGCGATCGTGAGGAACCCGTCCCTGGTCATGCGGCCGCCGCCCGCGCCGCCCCAGGCGAACGGGGCGACGTACTTGGGCGGCCGCACGTCGTCGAAGACGTTCGCGCCGGTGCCGATCACGGTTCCCGTGCCGAGCAGCGTGCCGATCGCCGTCTTGGCGTGGTCCCCGATCAGGCTCCCGAGAAACTGCAAACCGGTCTCGAGTCGTGTCCCCGCGATCTCGAGACGCACCCGACCGTACGTGTTCTTCAAGTTCGACGTGATCGTCCCCGCGCCGAGGTTCGCCCAGCGCCCGATCACGCAATGGCCGACGAAACCGTCGTGCGCCTTGTTCGCGTATCCCAGGAAGACGCAGTTCGACAGCTCACCGCGCGCGTTCGTGCGCGGGCCGAGCGCCGACGCGCGCACGGGGCCGCCCAGCACGTGTGCGTTCGCGCCGATCCAGAGGGGTCCCTCGAGCCGGGCCCCGGCCCGGACCTCGGCGCCGCTCTCGAGCACGACCGGACCGTTCCGTACATCGAAGACGACGCCGGGTTCCACGGCGGCGTCGCGCAGGGCGATCGCGGCGGGATCGCCGAGCACGGTGCTCCCCGCGGGGAGCGGGTCACTGTCTCCGAGCAACGCGCGAAGGTCGTCCGGGAGCAACCGTTCGAGCGCGGGCACCAGGTCGAATACGCCGTGGAGCACGACTCCCGGCACCTCGATCGCTGCGGCATGCGGCTGCGGGCCGGCCCACGTGGCTCCCGGTCCGACTCCCCATCCCACCGTGACGCCACCGCTCGTGAGGCGGAAGGCGCCGCCCGGGAGCGCGGGAGCGAGCCCGCGCGGCGCGAACGTCGATGAGCCGATCACGGCCGGCCCGGGGACGGGGCGACGGGCGGCCACGAGGGGGACGCCGGCTTCGGCGAACCCGGCGAGGTGGGGCAGGGCAAAGATCGCGGCCGTCTCCGCGCCGACGAACGTCTCCCACCGCTCGCGGATCAGGTGCGCGCCGGCCCGCAGCTCGCACAGCGGGCGCGCGCCGGCGAATGGCGCCCACGCGGGGACGGGATCCGGATCGAGCAGGTAGAGGGCGTGGCTCACAGCCGCTGCACGAGCTCCTTCAAGCGCTCGGCGCGCCCGGTGGGCATCACGAGCGTGTGGCCGTTCGCCCGCACGACCACCATGTCTTCCAGACCGATGACGGCGACGTGCTCGCTCTCGGACCAGATCACCGAGCGGCGCACGTCGTCCGCCACCGTCGCCTTCCCGACCACGACGTTGCCGTGCGCGTCGGGCTTGCGGATGCGCAACAGGGCGTCCCAGGAACCGAGGTCGTCCCAGCCGAAGGTCCCGGCCACGACCGCGAGCCGTTTGGTGCGCTCCAGCACGGCCACGTCCACCGCCACCGGCCGGACGGCGGCGAAGAAGCCCGCGACGTCGCCCGCCGTGAGCGCCGGCCAGCCGGGCTTGAGCTCGCGCGCGTAGGCGCCCGCTTCCCCCAGGAAGCGCGCCACCCCCCACGCAAACAGCCCCGTGTTCCAGAGCGCGCCCTGGCGGCGCAACAGCGCCGCGCGGGCGGGCGATGGCTTCTCGAGAAAGCGCCGCACGGTGCGCGCTCCGCCCAGCGGCTTCGCGGGGATGATGTACCCGTAGCCCGTCTCGTTGCGCGTCGGCTTCACGCCCACCGTCACGAGCACGTCATACTCGGCCGCCGCGCCGAGCGCCTGCCGCCCGGCCGCGCGGAACGCGCGATCATCGCTCACCGCCCAGTCGGCGTGCAGCGACAGCATCTGGGCCCCGGGGTCCCGTTGCGAAATCCAGTGCGCGGCCCAGGTGAGCGCCGGTGCGGTGGACGCCGCGCGCGGCTCGGCAAAGATCTGCGCGCGCGGGATCTGCGGCACCACGCGCGCCACCTGATCGACCAGGAACGGCCCGGTGAGGATCAGGATCCGCTCGGGCGGGACCAGTCCGTCGAGCCGCTCCACCGCCTGGACCAGGAGGGGGCGGTCGCCGGCGAGCGGGAGTAGTTGCTTGGGCCGCTCGGGTGTCGAGAGCGGCCAGAATCGGGTCCCCGCCCCGCCGGCCAAGACGGCGGCCCAGACACTCATCGCGGGTCCTGAGGAACCGGGGAAGCGGGCGGGGGGGGCTGGGGGGGGGCGTCGCCCAGCATCGCGGCGACGCGCGCCGTGAGCTTGCTCGGGCTGAACGGCTTGGTGAGCAACGCGGCGCCCAGGCCCTCCGCTGCTCTCAGAATGCGGTCTTCGCCCTCGGCGGTCAGCACGATGACGGGAAGCGCGCGGGTGGCCGTGGCGGCACGGAGCTCGTGCAGGAGATCGAGGCCGGAGCCGTCGGGCAAGTGGAGGTCGAGGAGCAGGGCGTCGAGGGGCGGGTCGCCGCCCTGCAACGTGCGGCGCGCTTCGGCGAGCGTGCGGGCGAGACTCACCACGTAGCCGAGGCGTTCGAAATGCGGGCGCAGCAGCAACCCGATATGGGGCTCGTCGTCGACGACGAGGAGGTGCCGCCGGACGGGCGACAAGGCGGGCGGCTCCGGGTCAGAGCAGGCCGGCGATCGCCGAACGGTGGCGGCGCAGGTCGTAGAGCAGGGCGCCCACGTTAGTGGACGGCCGGACCAAGACGATCAGCAAGGCGTCGGCGTTGAGGACGGAGACCACGGCGAGGCCGGAGCCGAACTCGAGCACACCGGTGCCGAATTCCCCGCGCCCCCCTGCTTCGCCCAGCTGTGCCAACCCGTTGATGACCGATGGCAGGAGGGCGGCCACGTTCTCGGCGTCGACCCCGTTGGCCGCGCGGGCGTCGATCGGCAACCCGTCACGCCCCACGACCACCACCGCGTCCACACCGCCGCGGCGGGCGAGCGCCTCGACCACGTCCCGGATTGTTGCCATACGGCGGCCAAGCTAGGAATGGAAACAAGCGAAGTCAAGCAGCCACCGTGGGTTGACCCACTTGGACGCCGCGCGGTATCTTCCCCGCACCGAATGCCTCCCCACCGCCGACTTGCCGCGCGCGAGGTCGCGCTGACAGGGCTCGCGTTGCTCGTCGTCGCGTGCAACGACACGTCGAACCTCCCCGCCCCGTTCTTCACCAATGTGGTGGACACGGTGTCGCTGTTCGCGCTGCGGGGGACGGCCATCATCCTGCCGTCGGCCTACACCCTCGAGGGCGCGCAGCCCGTCCGGACCGACCAGACCACGCAGCTCGACTTCGCCTTCGACTTCGACTCGCTCGGCGCGCCTGCACTGTTTCCCACGGGAGCGATGAACCTGGGCGTGTCGTCCGGGCTGCAGCGCGCCACGCAGCCGTTCGACCCGATCAAGCTCGCGCCGACCGAGGGTTACGTTTTCGACAAACCGGTCGCCCTCGACACGGGGACGGTGGTCCTCGTCCGCTCGCGACCCACGCAATGTCTGTTCAGCGCCCTCGTGTCGCTCTACGCCAAATTGCGTGTGCTGGGCGTGGACTCGACGGCCCGCCGCTTGGATTTCGAGATCCTGGTGGACCAGAACTGCGGCTACCGCGGTCTCGAGCCCGGACTCCCGAAGCAGTAGCGTCGTGATCGATCTCAGGCTTCTGCGCGCCTCGCCCCAGCAGGTGCGCGCCGCGCTCGCCCGGCGCGGCGATCCGACCGTCACGCGGCTGCTCGACGAGCTCGAAGCGCTGGACATGCGCCGCCGCGCACTCACGGGGCGGCTCGACCAGCTGAAGGCCGAGCGCAACGAGGCCGCCAAGGCCGACGCGCGTCTGATGAAGGAGAAGGGAGCGCTCCCGCTGGACATCCGTGAGTCGCGCCGCGCGCTGGGCGAGCGGATCGACGGGATCGAGGCGGAGCTCAAGGGTGTCGAACAAGCGCTCGAGCAGAAGCTGCTCCACGTCCCGAACCTCC
>QHTS01000057.1 GCA_003220905.1 Gemmatimonadota bacterium
TCGCCGCGCCTTCCGGCCCGTTGTCCTCGAGCTGGGCCGTGCCGACGATGTCGCCGGTCTTGGCATCGAGGGCCACGGCGGTGCCGATGGGCCGGCTGTGATTCGTGAGGATGATCCGGTCGGCAAAGTCCTCGTACATGATGCCGTCGAGGCCGCCGGTGGCGACCGGAATCTTCTTGATCACCGCCAGGGTCTTGAGATCGAACATCGTCACCGTCGAATCGCCGCCGTTGGTGATGAACCCGCGCCCCGACTTGGGCGCCAAGGCGATGCCGTGCGTGCGCGGCGTGTCGGGAATGTCCGCTAAGATCCTGCCGGTGGTACCGTCCACCACCATCACATGGGTCCCGCGTGACACGAACACCCTGCCCGTGCCGGGCTCGGCGGTCAGGTAATCGGTGTCGCCGTCGCCGCCGATCGAGAACTTCGCCGCCTTGAACGTTTGCGCGGGGCTTACGGGGGGCCGCGCCAGGGCCGAAGCCAGGAGCAACGCGGGAACGAAGAGTGCCGGTTTGATCATACGATCCTCGGTCGGTGTCGCTTCTCAGTCGGGCCGCCGCGGGTGGCGACGCAGCCGTGCCGTGGCCTCGTCGATGCGGGCGATGTACGTCCGCATGGCCTCGCCGTGCGCACGCCGGGGCACGACGAAGTGTTGGTCGTCGGGGCGCGAGCTCTTCAAGTCGTCGACCATCAAGTCGCCTCCGTGTGCCTCGACCGCCGCTTCAAAACGCTCGACGGCCGCGAGCAGGTCCACCAGATCCTCGGGACTCTCGGTGCCGGTCACCGCGATGCCGCGGTTCCGCAGGCGAGCCGCGACATCCGCCACCGCTGCCGCACGCTCCTCAGCTTCTTCGTCGTACTGCTCCATACCCCAACGCTCCTCCCTACAGTGCTCGCCGCAGCGCGGCGGCGAGCGTCTTGGCGTCGCCCGGCTCTTCGTGGCGACGGCCGTTGATGAAGAACCTGGGCGTGCCGCTCACGCCGCTGCGGGTGCCGCTCACGACGTCCTCCCTCACGCGGGCCGCATGCACGTGGGCGACGAGCTCGCGCCGCACCCGCTCCGCGTCGAGCCCCAGCTCCCGCGCGTACCGCACCAGATCCTCGTCCGCGAGCGCCGCCTGCCGTTGGTACAGGAGATCGTGCATCTCCCAGAACTTCCCTTGCGCGGCAGCCGCCTCCCCGACCTCCGCAGCGTGTTGCGCGTGCGGGTGCTCCTCACTTACGGGAAAATGCCGGAACACGAACCGCACCTTCCCTCCGACCTGCCGGAGCACCTGCTTCAGGTCCGCGTAGGCGCGCCCGCAAAACGGGCACTCGAAATCGCCGTACTCCACGAGCGTCACCGGGGCATCCGCCGTTCCCAGGGCGTGATCGCGCGGGCCGACGGGCGGTGTGAGCAGGGCCATGGAGGTCGGTTCAATACTCTGCGAACAGGTCGTCCGGATAGCAGTACAGCCATTGCTCCCCCGGCTCCGCCGACGCGACCACCGGGTGCCCGCTCGAGCGGGCGTGCTTCGAGGCGTGGCGGTTGGGGGAGCTGTCGCAGCACAGCGTGGCGCCGCACTCCTGGCAGGTGCGCAAATGGACCCATTGCGCGCCCAGCTTGACGCACTCCGCGCATTCGCGGCGTTTGGCGTGCCGCACGGTCGTGATCTGACCGAGGTGGGCACAGGTACCGTCTGACACCGTGGTCTCCCCTTACTCGTGCAGCACCCGGTGGACGGCAGCGATCGCGATCGACCCCTCGCCCACCGCCGAGGCCACGCGCTTCAAGCTCCCCGAGCGGACGTCGCCGATCGCGAACACGCCGGGGCGGCTCGTCTCGAGCAGATGGGGAGCGCGGGCGAGCGGCCAGCGCGCGGTGGCCAGGTCCTCCGGGAACAGGTCCGGTCCGGTCTTGATGAACCCCTTGTCGTCGAGTGCGAGGCAGCTGTCCAGCCAGTGCGTGCTGGGCACCGCGCCCGTCATGGTGAAGACATGCCGGATGCCGTGTGTCTCGAGGCGCCCGGTCTGGTTGTCGCGCCAGCCCACGCGCTCGAGGTGACCATTCCCCTCGAGGCTCACGATCTCCGTGTGCACGTGGCGGACGATGGCGGGATGGTCTTCGATGCGGCGGATCAGGTAGCGCGACATGGTGTCGGCCAGGCCCGCCGAGCGGATCACCATGTGCACCCGGCGGGCGGCCTGGGCCAGGAACACGGCGGCCTGGCCCGCCGAGTTGCCGGCGCCAACGACGACCACTTCTTCACCGGCGCATAGCTGCGCCTCCATGAAGGTCGCGGCGTAATACACGCCCGCCCCTTCGAACCGCGGCAGGTCGTCGATCGGGAGCCGCCGATACTCGGCGCCCGTGGCGATGATCACCGCGCGCGCCGGCAGGCGCTGCCCGTCACCAATCTCGAGCGCGTACGGTGTGCGGTCGCAGCCGAGGCGTCGGGCCCCGCTTCCGATCATCAGCTGGGCCCCGAACTTCTGCGCCTGGTTGGTGGCGCGTGCCGCCAGGTCCAGACCGGCGATCCCCGTCGGAAAGCCGAGATAGTTCTCGATACGGGAGCTCGCACCAGCCTGGCCTCCGGGCGCGGTCGACTCCACCACCAGGACATCCAGTCCTTCCGACGCCCCGTACACCGCCGCGGCGAGCCCCGCGGGTCCCGCCCCGACGATGACGAGGTCGCGGACCTGGGTCTGATCGATCGCGTCGTTGAAGCCGAGGGCGTCGGCGATCTGTTGATTGGTCGGGTTCCGGAGCACGACCTCGCTGCACGTAATGACCACGGGTATGTCGGCCGCACTGACGTGGAAGCGATCGAGCAGCTCCTGGACGCCGGCATCGCGGTCCAGGTCCAGCATGGTGTGGGGATGCCCGTTGCGTGTGAGGAACTCACGAATGCGGAGCGTCCCCTGGCAATGCTGCGATCCGAGGACCACGACGTCGCTGACGCCGCGGGCGATCAGCTCCACGCGCCGCAGGATGAAGGCGCGCATGAAGATCGCGCTCAGCTCGCCGTCGGTCTGGATGAGGGCCAGCAGCTCGTCGCGACCGACTTCGATGACTTCGCCGTCCGCTCCCGCCCGGATCTGGGCGAGCCCGCGGCGGCCAGACAGCATGGTCGCCTCGCCGGTAAACATCCCGGGGCTGAACGAGACGACGATCTCCTCGGCGGCCGTTGGGCGGACGACGTGGATCCGGCCCGCGAGGACGACGAAGAACCGCGCCGTCTGCTCACCCGCTTGCACCAGCACCTCGCCCTGCTCGACGTGGCGCCGGCGCCCGTGCGGGCTGATCCGGGCGACTTGCGCCGGCGTCAGCATCGGGTACAGCCGGTCAGGACGTGACCCGGGCGGTGGGGGCGATGGAGGAGCAGCGAGTGTCATGGTGTCACGCGCCCTGCTGATGCGCTTCGACGAACCAGAGCCACTTGTCGACGCCGCGGGAGATCTCGGTCAGGATGTCCGCGCTGCCCGCGTCCTCCAGCTCGTTCATCTCCTCGATGCCGACCCGCACCGTGCGGCCGAACATGGCGAGCGCGTCCGACAGCGCCGCCACGTGCTCCGCCCCGGTAGAGAGCCCGAGGGGATAGTCGACGAGGGTGGAGCGCTCCGCGACGACCCCCACCGTACCCTCGGCAATGCCGCCGAGCTGCACGACCCGCTCGGCGAGCAGGTCCGCGTACTGCTGGACGTCCTCGGTGATCTCGTCGAACAGCTTATGGAGGGCGATGAACGTGGGGCCCTTCACGTTCCAGTGCGCCTGCTTGCACTGCGCCTGCAGATCGATGCAGTCGGCGAGGCGCTGGTTGAGCAGCGCGACCGCCTCCGCTCGACTAGCCTCCGGCAGATCGTTCTTCGTGGGATAGAGTCGCGGCGTGGTGGTGCTGGTCATCGTCGTCTCCTAGCGAGTGGGCCTCAACGGGTACCGCAGCTGCCTCTTCAATAATAGTCGAGACTCGCTCCGTCCGTGCTCGCTATGGTTCTGACACGTTCCTCACGCCTTCCGAGTGCCCCTTTGACGACTTTGCAGCCATAATAACGGCCATGCTCCTCGCGGTGTGCGCCCTCCTCCATTGCTCCGACTCCACGTCTAGCTACTCGGGCCGGGACCACGAGCTCGACGTGCCGATTCCGCGCTTTGAAGCCGATGTCGTCATAGACGGCGACCTCACTGACTCCGTCTGGGCCGGTGCCGCGCGGTTGACCGGCTTCTCGCAGTACGCCCCCAACGACGGCCTGGCGGCGGCCGACTCGACCACGGTGCTGGTCTGGTACTCGGCCACGGCGATCTACTTCGGCATTCGGGCGTTCGAGCTGCACGGCCGCCCCACCATGACGTTGGCGAATCGCGACCAGATCTTCGACGACGACAACGTGCAGATCCTGCTCGGCACGTTCAACGATGGGAAACGGGCCTTGCTGTTCGCCGTGAATCCCGTGGGCGTCCAAGGCGATGGCTCCCTGATCGATGGTACGAACATCACCGCCAGCGGCTTCATCGGCGGCGCCGTGGTGGGACGGGAGCAGCCGGACCTCAGTCCCGACTTCGTGTTTCAGTCGCGCGGGCGCGTGACCGATTGGGGATACGAAGTCGAGGTGCGCATTCCGTTCAAGAGCCTGCGGTATCAGCCGCGCCAGCCGCAGGACTGGCGGCTGAACATCGTGCGCCAGGTCAAACATTCGGGCGTCGAGGATTCCTGGTTCCCGGCGCGGCGCGCCAATGCGACGTTCGTCGGCCAGGCGGGTAACCTGGTCGGCCTGAGCGGCATGCATCGCGGTCTCGTGGTGGACTTGAACCCGGAGGCGACCGGGAAAGCGAGCGGTGCTCGCCGTTCCAGCGGGCGCTATGCGTACGACGTGGGAGACCCGCAGGTGGGCGGCAACGTCCGCTGGGGCGTCTCCGACAACCTCACCCTCAACGGCACCGTCAAGCCGGACTTTTCCCAGGTCGAATCGGACGCGGGCCAGCTCGCGTTCGATCCGCGGCAGGCGCTGTTCTTTCCGGAGAAGCGGCCCTTCTTTCTGGAAGGCAGCGAGCTGTTTCAGGTGCCGCAGAGCCTGATCTACACGCGGCGCATCGTCCAACCGGTCGCAGCGGTCAAGCTTACCGGGACGACCTTCGGCACCGACATCGGCCTGCTCTCGGCGGTGGACCAGAAGTTCGCGTCGGCGACGGGCACGGACAATCCCATTTTCACGATTCTCCGGGCCCAGCGGAGCCTCGGCCGAGGCTCGCGCGTCGGCCTCGCGTACACCGATCGGATCGAGGGCGGCGATTACAACCGCGTGGCGGAGGTCGACAGCCGGCTCGTCTTCAAGGAGATCTACGGACTCAACCTGCAGCTCGCCGGCAGCCGCACGCGGACGGGCGGCGTGACCACGACCGCGCCGCTGTGGTTGAGCCAGTTCACGATTCAGCATCGCATCTGGGGTCTGCGCAGCCTGTTTGCCGGCATCTCGGACGAGTTTCGCGACGCGAGCGGATTCATCGGCCGGGCGGGGATCGTGCATTCGTACGTCGATCCGAGCTACACGACCTATGGCGGGCCCGGGGCGCTCGTGCAGCGGTTCACGGGCGACATCCTGGTGGACGGCATCTGGCAGTATCAGAACTTCATCCACGGGCGCCACCTGCAGGACAAAAAGCTGCACTTCAACGGCAACGCGGCGCTGCGTGGCGGGTGGAACCTCGGGACTCCGCCCTGTATGCGGCCTACCGTCTCGTAGTGCCGGACTCCGGCCCCCTCCCGGTGCGGTTCACCGGACAGCCGACGATCGTGAATGGCGAATACATCGTCCAGATCGGGACGCCCCAGTGGAAGCACTTCAGTGGCAGCGGGTTCTTCCTGCAGGGCCACGATGAGAACTTCTTCGAGTGGGCCTCGGCCGATCTGCGACTGCTGAGCGTGGACGTGTCGTACCGCCCCACGGAGCGGCTCCGCAACAGCGTGAGCTATTTCTGGCAGCAGGTGAATCGGCGCACCGACGGCAGCCTCGTGAATGTCGGCCGCATTCTGCGGACCAAGCTCGAGTACCAGCTGTCGCGACCGCTGTTCGTCCGGGTGGTGGGCCAGTACATCCAGGACAAGACCGACTCGCTGCGGGACGACTCACGCACCGGCGCGCCCATTTTCATCCAGGGGGACAGCCTGAGGCGCGCGGCCGCGTTGCACAGCAATCTCTTCCACACCGATGTGCTGCTCAGCTATCAACCGGTGCCGGGGACCGTGGTGTTCGCTGGGTACGGCAGCAACATGCTGGACGAGGAGGCATTCCGGTTCCGGGGCCTCAGGCGTACCGACGACACCTTCTTTCTCAAGCTGAGCTATTTGTTCAGGCTCTGAACCGTAGTCCGGCGACGAGCGCCCATGCCTCCTACGCTGATCCTGCTCGTTGGAATGGCCACGATCCTCGGGGCGATCCTCTTGCTCCGCCTGAACGCGTTCCTGGCGCTGATCATCGCCGCAATCGTAGTCAGCTTGCTCGCGCCCGGCGAGCCTGCGGTGAAGATCGCTCGCGTGGCCGAGGGCTTCGGCCGCACGGCAGGCACCATCGGGGTCGTCATCGCGCTGGCGTCGATCGCCGGCAAGGCGATGGTCGATGTACGCCCGCACCAACCGCAACTATCTCAAGTACATCATGGCGATTGCGGCGGGCGCCGCGGCTACGCACACGCTGGTCCCGCCCACGCCCGGACCGTTGGCGGTGGCCGGTATGCTGGGCGTGGACCTCGGCACCATGGTCCTGGTCGGCATGGTCGTGGCGGTGCCGGCGGCGGGAGTCGGTCTACTCTACGCGGGATGGGTGGATCGCCGGATGCCGGTCCTCACTCCCTGTCCCCCTCTCCCTTCGGGAGAGGGGGGACTCCGGACGGCCTCCGGAGCGCCGTCGTCTTGCTGGTGCACGCGGCGTTCGGGGGCTCGACCAACCTGCTGCTGCACATTCCGGCCATCGCGCACGCGGCGGGACTCCGGCCGCCCACGGTCGAGGACTGGATCCGCGTGAATCGCGCCACGCCGCGCCTGGTCGATGCCCTGCCGAACGGCCCGCGCGGTCACCCGACCGTGCAGGTCTTCATGGCCGGCGGCGTGCCGGAGGTGATGCTCCACCTGCGCCGCATGGGGCTGCTGCACGGCGACGTGCTAACGGTAACGGGCGACACCCTCGACGCAACGCTCGACTGGTGGGCGGCGAGCGAGCGGCGACGGGAAGCGCGGGCGCGGCTCGCGGCGGCGGCGGCGGTCGCTCCCGACGATGTCATCATGGGCCCCGATGCGGCGGGCGCGCCGGAATGACCAGCACCGTAGTGTTCCCGGTCGGGAACCTGGCACCCGAGGGGGCGGTGATCAAAGCGACCGCGGTGGACCCCTCTCTGGTGGGGGACGATCAGGTGTACCGCCACCGCGGCCCCGCGCGCGTGTTCGTCGACGAGCGCGACGCGATCCGGGCCGTGAAAGGGGCGGGGGGGGGGACCGAGCGGCCGATCCGGCCGGGCGACGTGATTGTCCTGATCGGCACTGGACCATCGGGCACGGGGATGCAGGAGACCGCGCAGATCACGACCGCGCTCAGGTACCTCCCGTGGGGGAAACACGTCGCGCTCCTCACCGACGGTCGCTTTTCCGGGTTCTCGAGTGGCGCCTGTGTGGGACACATCGGTCCGGAGGCGCTGCACGGCGGCCCGATCGGCCGGGTGCGCGACGATGACCTGATCGAAATCGTGATCGACCGCGGCACGCTCACGGGCTCGGTCGACCTCGTGGGAGCGGCCGGGCAGGCGCTCGCCGCGCCGACGTGTGCCGCGCTGCTCGGGGAGCGAGCCCCGCATCCCGGGCTCGCGCCCCGCGCGGCGCTGCCCGCGGACACGCGGCTCTGGGCGGCTCTCCAGCGGGCGAGCGGCGGTACGTGGGCCGGCTGCGTGTACGACGTCGATCGCATCGTGGCGACGCTCGAGGCTGGTCTCCACTCCACCAAGGAGGTGACACGATCTCGTTGCAGCGCTGGATTCGTGTCGTGGGAGTGTTAACGATCTTCGCTCCCGAGCTGGTGCTCGCACAGGATCCGTCCATTGTGGCTCCCGGCGCCAAGCTCGAGCGTCTGTTCGGCGACGGGTTTTTCACCGAGGGTCCGGCGCAGGCGCCAGACGGCTCGGTCGTGGAGCGGACCGGATACTAGCCGGGTCCGTAGAGAGGGGCACGGCCCTGCAGTGAGGGGTTGACCCGCCGCCGGACGGCCCCGATGTCCTGCACTGCCCGAACCTCGACGCAGCCGGTTTCGGCCCAGGGGAACTCCGCCGCGATACGGAGCGCCTCGTCCATGTCCTCGGCCTCGATCAGGTTGAAGCCCGCGAGCATTTCCTTGGTCTCGGTGAACGGTCCATCGACGACCGTCCGCCGGCCGTTGCGCACCCGCAGCGATTTGGCGGTCGCGGCGCGCTCGAGCATCTGGGAATCGAGCAAGCGCCCGTCTTGGCGCAGCTCATCGGCATGCGCGAGGCAGTCACGCATCTTCGCGTCGAACTGTCCCTCCGGGAGCGCGTTGAGCAGGGTGTCGTCGGTGTAGATCAGGATGGCGAATTTCATGTCGATTCCTCTGCAGCGGGTATGGTGATGGAGTGCCTGAATGGTGCCAACTCTTGAATGTGTAGACAAGGCGCCGCCGCGCTGGTACCTTCGCCGCTTCCCATTCAACCTTATGCCCCTTTTCTTGCAGAACTTCTCGGCACCATGCTGCTGGTCATCCTGGGCGATGGGGTGGTCGCCAACGTGGTGCTCAATAAGACCAAAGGTCAGAACGCCGGGTGGATCGTCATCACCGCAGGCTGGGGGTTCGGCGTGGCGGTCGCGGTGTATGCCGTCGGCACCTTCAGCGGCGCGCATTTGAACCCTTCGGTAACCATCGGCCTGGCTTCGATCGACAAGCTTGCGTGGGCCTCGGTGCCCGTGTATGTCGCGGCCCAAATGCTCGGCGCGTTTCTCGGTGCCACGATCGTCTGGCTCGCCTACCTGCCGCACTGGCCGATGACGGAGAGCCCGGCAGCGAAGAATCTCAACCCGGCATACGGCTGGGACGCAGGGCTAGGCCCGTTCCTGGTCGGAATCCTCGTGTGGGCTATCGGCCTTTCGTTGGGCGGGCCGACCGGCTACGCGATCAACCCGGCGCGCGACCTCGGTCCCCGGATCGCGCACGCGCTCCTGCCGATCGCGGGCAAGGGGAATTCGGATTGGGGCTATGCGTGGATCCCGGTGGCCGGACCGATCATCGGCGGGTTGATCGCGGCCTTCCTTTACAAGGCGTTGTGGCCGGTATGAAACACATCCTGGCCCTCGACCAAGGGACAACGAGCTCGCGCGCCATCGTGTTTGACCATAGCGGGAGCGTCGTTGCTTCGGCGCAAAAGGAGTTTCGCCAGATTTTTCCCGAGCCCGGCTGGGTGGAACACGATGCGACCGAGATCTGGGCCACCCAGCTGCACACGGCGACTGAAGCGCTCGGCAAGGCCGGACTGACGGCGTCGGACATTGCGGGCATCGGGATAACGAATCAACGGGAAACCACGGTGGTCTGGGATCGCGACACGGGTGAGCCCGTGCACCATGCGATCGTGTGGCAGGATCGCCGCACGGCCGCCGCATGCGACCGGCTGAAGGCCCGCGGGCTGGCGCCGTTGATCAAGCGCAAAACGGGCCTTGTGGTAGACGCCTATTTCTCCGGCACGAAACTAGAGTGGATTCTGCGCAATGTCCCGGGCGCGCGGGCCAAAGCCAAGGCCGGCAAGCTGGCGTTCGGCACCGTGGACTCGTGGCTCGTGTGGAACCTGACGGGGGGCCGCGTGCACGTGACCGATCCGAGCAACGCGTCGCGCACGATGCTCTTCAATCTGCGAACCGGCGATTGGGACGACGAGCTGCTGGACGTGTTCGGTGTGCCGCGCTCGGTGTTGCCGGCGGTTGGGTCGTCGAGCGAAGTATACGGCGAAACGACGCTGTTCGCGGGGGGCCGAGCGATTCCGATTGCCGGCATTGCGGGCGACCAGCAGGCGGCGCTGTTCGGCCAGGCGTGCACCCAGCCCGGCATGGTGAAGAACACCTACGGCACTGGTTGCTTCATGCTCATGAACACCGGCACGAAACCGATTGCCTCCAAGAACAATCTCCTTACGACGGTGGCGTGGCGCATCGGGAACCGGACCGAGTACGCGCTCGAAGGCAGCATTTTCATCGCCGGAGCGGTGGTGCAATGGCTGCGCGACGGACTGGGCATCATCCAGTCGTCGTCCGAGGTCGAAGCCCTGGCCTCGCAGGTGGATGATACGGCTGGGGTGTATCTGGTCCCCGCCTTCGCCGGACTGGGCGCGCCGCACTGGGATCAGTATGCGCGCGGCCTCCTCGCGGGTGTCACGCGGGGCACGACCGCAGCGCATATCGCGCGCGCGGCGTTGGAAGGAATCGCGTTTCAGGTGGCAGACGTGCTGCGCGCGATGGAGGCCGACGCGAAGATCAAGCTGAAGGAGCTGCGCGTGGACGGCGGCGCGTCCGCGAACAACCTGCTGATGCAATTCCAGTCACACCTCCTGGGCGTCCCCGTAGTGCGGCCCAAGGTCACCGAGACCACGGCGCTCGGGGCGGCGTATCTCGCAGGATTGGCGGTCGGCTACTGGAAGGACCAAAAGCAGATCGCGGCGCAGTGGCAGGTGGATCGCCGCTTCACGCACGCGATGAAACCGGCGCAGCGCAAGCAGCTCGAGGCGGGGTGGCGCAAGGCGCTCGAGCGGGCCAAACGATGGGAAGAGACGGTGTGAGGCTCGGGGGGCTCCATGGAAGTCGTCATCAAGCGAGACTACGACGAGATGAGCAAGGCGGCGGCGCAGCTCGTCGTCGACGTGCTCAACACCAAGCCGAATGCCGTGCTCGGCATGGCGACCGGGTCCACGCCACTCGGCCTCTATCAGGAGCTGGTGCGGCTGCACCAGGCGGGGCAGGTCGACTTCTCCCGCGTGACGACGTTCAACCTCGACGAATACGTCGGCCTGCCCGCGAATCATCCGCAGAGCTACCACTACTTCATGGACGAGCACTTCTTCCGGCACGTGAACATCCCCCGGCACAACATCAACATTCCCTCGGGGACGACCAGCAACTACCCCGCCTTCTGCCAGTGGTACGAGGGGCGCATCGCCGAATGCGGTGGGATCGACCTGCAGATCCTGGGCATCGGCTCGGACGGCCACATCGCGTTCAACGAGCCGGGGAGCTCCCTGAGCTCGCGGACGCGGCTCAAGACGCTGTCCAAGCAGACCATCGACGACAACGCCCGCTTCTTCGAGCGCCGAGAGGATGTGCCGGTCTATGCGATCACGATGGGCGTCGGGACCATCCTCGATGCGCGCAAGCTCGTCCTGGTCGCGAGCGGCAAGACGAAGGCGAAAGCGATCGGCCAGGCTGTGGAGGGACCGGTCACGAGCATGGTGACGGCGAGTGCCCTGCAGCTGCGGGCCTGACCATGCGCGACTACTACGAGTTCATCTACGCGGCCAAGCCGGCGGCGCCGAAGTCCTAGGGCGCGTCGGAGTCATGGTAAGAGAACCGCGTTCTCAACAAAAGCCTTCAATCGGTCGGCCGCCGCGTCCCACTGAGCGGCAATGTGATCGAGGCACTGTTTCGCCTTTTCCAGGCGCTTTAGGTCCAGTGCCCAGACCCGCTCGCGCCCCCGGCGGGCATTGCGCACCAGCCCGGCATCGCCCAGGGCGTACAGGTGCCGCGTGATCGCCTGACGCGTCACGCCGGTGCCTTCGCTCAAGCGCGTGATCGAGAGCGGCCCGTCGACGGACAGGCGCCCCAGGAGACGGAGTCGTGTTGCGTCTCCCAGGGCGGCGAACACCGGCACGGCTTCGGTCAGCTTCAGGGCGGTCGCGCCGCGGTTACGAGACATACCGCGCGAGGTTCTTGATCTGACCGGCCCACCCCTGGTCGTTCATGCGCAACGCCTCGGCCCGCCGGTCGAGCGGGATCCGGTCGAAGCCGGACTCGACGATCGTGACGGCGGTGCCGTCGTCCATTTCCTCGAGCATGAACTCGACCAGAGTGGTCGGTTCGACTGAGTAGTCTTTCTTGGGGTCGATCGGGTAGGGGTGCCAGCGGTACGAGAAGTACCGCTCGGGCTCGATCCGCTCGACCAGCACCTCCATCGTGAGGTGCTCGTAGCCCGGATGGGTGATCCTGCCCCGGATCGTGGCGCCCTTCGCAAACGTGCCCTCGAGGTTCACCCGGAACCATGCTCCAAACTCCTGTGCGTCGGTGATGGCGCGCCATACGCGCGCACGCGAGGCGCGCAGGACGACCCGTTTTTCGATACGGTCGGTGCTCGAGCTGGCTCCAGCTGTATGGGCTTTCGCGGTCATGCGTGGTGCCTCCGCTGCGGGGTCCGTAATCGGTCCAGGAACATGTGCAACGTTCGTGTTGCATATCATAGCATGGGATCGCTAGATATGCAACAGTAGTGTTGCGCGTTCAGGATAGGCCCTACCGGCGGGGCCCGCCTACAGGATGGATGCGAGCGGGCACGCGAACCCGGGGAGCACGTCCTCGCCGTCGAGCGTGCCGTCGGCCGTCACGATCGGTTCGCTGCCGTCGAGGCGATAGACGCGGGCGAGACGGCGCTCCGGGTCCACGACCCAGACGAGCCTGGTGCCCGCGCAGAGCCAGTCGGCGACCTTGGCGAGGACCTCGCCTGGGCGATCGCTGGGGGACAGCACCTCGACGACGAGATCGGGCGCGAGGTCGGGGAAGCCGGCGGAGTCGGGGTGCGCGAGGCGCTCCCCACGCACGAACGCGACATCGGGGGCGCGGACCGTGTCGGGGTGCCGGGCAAGCATGAATCCCGTTTCCGCCGCGTAGACCGGGCCCAATCGGTGCGCGTCCGCATGGTTCGCGATGTAGCGCGCCAACGCCATCGCGACCCTCCCGTGCCGTCCCCCCGCGGGCTCGCGGACCACGAGCAACCCCTTCACGAGCTCCACCCGCTTGTCGGGGATATGGAGGTGCAGCAGGTCGTCTGCCGTCATCAACTGGTCGGGACGTGACATGGCGGGAACGTAGGCGCGCTCGGCGGGCATCGCAACTGGAATGCTACACGGCGGGCGTCAACCGGAGGTCAACGGGCAAAGGCAGGGGCCGGAGGCGTTCACCCTGGCTACCTCTCCGATCCGGTCCTCACCCCCTGGCCCCCTCGACGTGGCGCTCCTACTGCGGCGTTTCCAGCGGATGCTTGCTCCGCTCGTAGAACTCATTTTGCAATCGCAGGCTCTCCTGGTCGGCTTTGACGGCGCGGATCGCCTGCACGGTACCATTGATCCACGTCTTCGCCTCGAACTCGCCGAGCTCGCGCGACGCCGCGGCACCTTCGCCGGCATAGTGATTCGGGAAGCGCGCGTACCACCAGATGCCGGTGTATAGGCCTTCCGGCAGCTTCAAGCGCGCCTGATCGGCACCCGATTCCTGCGGCGCGCGATCCAGGTGCACGAGGTCGGGCCGGGCGATCATGCTCAGGGACGTTTCGCTCTCACCGGCATGCATATCCGTCGCGGGGTTCGATTTGTGCTTCGGCTCGCCTTGCGCGCTGCGGTGATACCTAGCACATAGACGACGTAATCATGCGGCGTGTCGAGCTGCGTCTGCGCGAAATACGGAAGCAGGCTGTTGTTGCCACCGTGACCGTTCACGATGATGATCTTCCTGCAGCCATTCCGTGCCATCTCGTCGGTCGTTTCCTGCAGCAATTCGAGCTGCAGGCGCCGGCTGTAGGCCACCGTGCCTGGCTGAGGTTTCGCCTCGAAGATTTGCCCGAAATAGTATTCGGGAAAAACGATGGCGTATTCCTGCTGCGCGGCATTGAGCGCCACGTATCGCACGTTGAGCAGATCGTTGCCCAAGGGCAGATGCGGCCCATGCTTCTCCATGATGCCGAATGGGAGCAGGCATGTGCTTTGCGCACGGGCGATGGCGTCGCGGAAGTCGGCCGCCGTCAGTTCTTCCCAATGCACCGACAGCTTGCTTTGTGCCGACGCGGGTGAAGGTGACTGCGCCCACCCGATCGAGGCGCAGAGTGTGGTGATCGAAAGCAGCAGTGATTTGGACACGTGTCCTCCTGCGATGATCATTTCACGATTTCAATGCGGAGGCCGAGGGAGGGAGAGAGTCGCGCAAGAAGCTAACAGGGTCGGAGGGTGGGCTCAACGGGGGCCACACCGTCCGGGTTCAACTGGACGGAGAGTGTGGAGCAGGCGTAAGATCATCGTCATGCCACCCAGCGACGCGCTGATTCAGCGAGTGAAGGCTTCCCTGGCAGGTGCCCCCCGCCTCGAAGAGAAGCGGATGTTCGGCGGCGTGACGTTCATGGTCCGCGGGAAGATGTGCGTCAGCGTCGGTGAGGGCCGGATCATGTGCCGGATCGATCCGGCCCTGCACGAGGCTGCGGTGAAGCGGAAGGGGGCCCGAACCGTGGTGATGAAGGGGCGACAGTACCGCGGGTGGGTGTACGTCGATGCCGCGGCGGTGAAGACCAAGCGTGACCTCGGCTACTGGGTTCGGCTGTCGCTGGACTACAACACCAAGGCCAAAGCTTCAGGATGAACTCCACGCCAGCCGCAACGCGAACTCCCGCCGCAGCAGCACCATCGCGAGCACCAGCTGCACGAACACGGACGCCACCGACAACAACCACAGCCAGCGCAGCTCGAAGCCAGGGAGGCGCGCGACGATCACGCCGGGGATGGCGACGAGGGC
>QHTS01000058.1 GCA_003220905.1 Gemmatimonadota bacterium
ACTTGGTCGGCCAGCGTTTTCTCCTGCCCGGCGTGCGCTTCGCGGTTGACGCGTACGTGAGCTTCTGCCGCTTCCGGCCCTGGCTCGAGGCCGTCGCGGCCTCGCTCACCGAGATGTTCGCGCCGCTCATCGTGAAGGAGCGCCTGGCGGCGATGCTGAGCCACTACCAGTGGGTGGATCCCGCGGGGCTGCAATACTTCAAGAACCGGCTCACGCAGGCGCCGCGCGATGCGGAATACGCCCTCGGCCTCGTGACGGAGCGATTCCGCACCCCGGAGGAGCAGGGGCGGGCCGTGGCGGCGCTCGAGTTCAAATGCGACGTCCTGTGGTGTCTGCTCGATGCGGTAGAGCGCGGACCCCTCCCGGGGACGGTGGCGTGACCGCCGCAGAACGGCCGACCGTGCCCCGCCTCCACCCGAAGGCGCGCTTGCAGCACGACGATGTGCGCGGGCGGGACGTGCTGCTCTATCCCGAAGGGCTCGTGGCCCTGAATCCGACGGGGGCGGAGATCCTCGAGCTGTGCGACGGCGTCCGCTCGGTCGCCGACGTCGTGGCGGCGCTGGAGCAGCGCTACGGCGCCCCGGGAGGAGGAGTCGAGCGGGACGTCACGGCTTTCCTCGATGGCCTCGCCGCCAAGGGGCTGGTGACGTATGGATCCTAAGCCGCTCTGGCTCCTGGCGGAGCTGACCTACAAATGTCCGCTCCAGTGCCCCTACTGTTCGAATCCGGTCGACTTTGCGGGCCCGCGTTTCAAGCGCGAGCTCTCGACCGACGAGTGGTGCCGTGTGTTCCGCGAAGCCAAGGCGCTGGGTGTGTTGCAGCTCGGGCTCTCGGGTGGCGAGCCGACCCTCCGAGCGGATCTCGAGGCGCTCGTCGGCGAAGCGCACGGGCTCGGGCTCTATACCTCGCTCATCACATCCGCCTACCGGCTCACCAAAGAGCGCCTAGCGGCTCTGAAGGCAGCGGGCCTCGACCACGTGCAGATCAGCATTCAGGGGGCCGACGCCGAGCTCTCGGACGCAGTCGCGGGGACGGCGTCCTACAGGGATAAGATCGCCGCCTACCACTACACGCGAGAGCTGGGCTTCCCGCTCACCGTCAACGTCGTGCTGCACCGCCGGAACCTGCATCAGGTCGAGGACCTCATCCGGCTCGCCGAGTCGCTCGGCGCGGAGCGCATCGAGCTCGCGAACACGCAGTTCTACGGCTGGGCGCTCCACAACCGCGATGCACTCATGCCGACGAAGGCGCAGCTCGACGCAGCATGGCGCGTGGTGCAGCGCGAGCGCGCGCGACTCGGGACGAAGCTCGAGATCGTGTGGGTGCTCCCCGACTACCACGAGCAGTACCCCAAGCCGTGCATGGGCGGCTGGGCGCGCGCGTACATGACCGTCACACCCGCGGGGGAGGTCTGGCCCTGTCACGCGGCGGGCCGGATCAAGACCCTCACGTTCGAGAACGTGCGCGAGCACCCGCTCGACTGGATCTGGGTGCACTCGGACGCGTTCACCCGCTTCCGGGGCGATAGCTGGATGCCCGAGCCCTGCAGGTCGTGTCCGCGCAAGACCCAGGACTTTGGCGGCTGCCGCTGCCAGGCGTTCCTGGTGGCGGGTGACGCGGGCCTGACCGACCCGGTGTGCTCGCTGTCGCCGCACCGCCACCTGATCGACGCAGCGGTCGCCGAGGTCGAGCGCGCTCCCGGGGCCCCCGAGTGGACCTATCGCGCGGCGCCGGCGTCGCGCGCGCTCGCCGCGAAGGGATGACCACCGCCGCGATCGACGCCCGCGGCCTCGGCAAGGACTTCGCCGCGCTCCGCGCCCTCGATCGACTCGACCTCGAGGTCCGGGATGGGGAGTTCTTCGGGTTGCTCGGGCCGAACGGCGCGGGTAAGACCACCACCGTTCACCTGCTCGCGACACTCCTCGCGCCCTCGCGCGGCACGGCGCGCGTCGCGGGACGCGACGTTGTGCGTGAGGGCCTCGCCGTGCGGCGCAGCATCGGGCTCGTGTTCCAGGAAACCACGCTCGACCGCGACCTGACGGTGGCGGAAAACCTGCGGTTTGCCGCGCGCCTGTGGAGCCTCCCGGCCCGCGTGGCCCGGCCGCGCATCGACGCGTTGTTGCGCCAGTTCGCGCTGCTCGAGCGACGGGACGACCCGGTGCGCACGCTCTCGGGCGGCATGCGGCGCGCGGCCGACATCGCCCGCGGCATCCTGCACGAGCCGAGCATCCTGTTTCTCGACGAGCCCACGGCCGGGCTCGACCCGCGGGCGCGCCGCTCGCTGTGGGAGCGCATCCGCCACCTGCGCGCCGCGTCCGGCCTCACCGTGCTCCTCACCACGCACTACGTGGAGGAGGCCGAGCCCTGCGATCGCGTTGCCGTGTTGGATCACGGCAGGCTCGCTGCCCTCGGCACGCCGGCCGAGCTCAAGCGGGCGGCGGGAGCCGGCTCGCTCGAAGAGGTATTCCTCGCGCACACGGGCCATCGTCTGGCCGAATCGGACGGCGGCTGAGCATGCGTGCGGTGTACGGGATCGTCGCGCGAGAGTTCGTGCGGTTCCTGCGGCAGCGTGGCCGGGTGCTGGCGAGCATCGGGCGGCCGTTCGTGTGGCTGGTGTTCGCCGGGGCTGGGTTCGCGGCCGTATTCGCGGGACGCAACGAGATCGACTACCGGGTCTACATGGCGCCCGGCCTGCTCGGGATGGTGGTGATGTTCGGCTCGCTGCTCGCCGCCCTCTCCACCGTCACCGACCGCGAGGCCGGCGTGCTCCGCATGGTGCTCGTCGCCCCGATCCGGCGCCGCACGATCGCGTTCGGGAAAGCGCTGGGCGCCACCCTGCTCGGCACCGCCCAGGCAATCGTCGTCGCGGCCATCCTGCTGCCCTTCGTCCACCTGCGACCCACGCTCGCGGGGGCGCTGCTCGGGCTTATCGCCGTCGTCCTCTCAGGGTTGGCGATGGGCGCGCTGGGGCTGGTGCTCGCGGCGAGTATTCGCTCGATCGAGAACTTCGCGGGCGTCATGAACTTCGTGGTCTTCCCGATGCTGTTTCTGTCGGGTGCGTTGTACCCCGTCCGGCATCTCGGTCCTGTGCTGCGCGCCGCCACATACGTGAACCCGCTCGCGTACGGGGTGGATTTGCTGAAGCACGCACTGCTCGGTGGGTGGGCGCGAGCGGGCTACGGCGGCGAGTTGCCGGTGCCGCTCGACTGCGCCGCGCTCGCGCTGTTTGCGATCGTGGGGCTCGCTGTCGCCGCGCCGCTGCTCGGCCGGGAGGGCGGGGTGACGCGCACGGCGTTCCGGGAGCGGCGTTAGGCCACGACCAGTCGCGTGATGATCGCGGTGATCACCAGTACCATCAGCCCGGCCGCAATGCTCGTCAGCAGTGTGAAGGCAGCCGTTTTGTCGCGGGGCACCTTCATGCAAGGCGAAAGCCCGAGCGCGAACAGCCGCACGCTGTACAGCCCGAGCAACATCGCGAGGGGCTCGATCCTGGGGAAGAGCGCGAATGCGCCGGCGAGCCAGTACGGGGTACTCCCGTAGGCTGCGACCTTCAGGGCCTGCACGCGGTTCCGCTGCCCCCCGACCGACGCACCGATCACGTCGATCGCCGTCGCCAACGCGTACACGCCAACCAGATTGAGCACGTACTCGAGCACTCCGGCTTGCACGGCGGTCCCGGCATTCATGGGGATGGTACCGAACGTCAGCAGGCTGCCGCGCTCGCTGAACACGACCCCGCCGATGGTTGCCGCCACGGGGCCGATGGCCGCCATCGGCACGAGATAGCGCAGGTAGATCGGGCCGGCACTCGTGAACTCGGCGGCGATCGTCGCCCACTCCTGCGTCGGCTGGAGCAACAGGCGCTTGGCCCGGGCGAGCCAGCCCGGGAGCTTGCGTGCGGCTCGCGGTTTCGCCGCCGGCGGCTTGACGGGGGGCCGGGGCGGGGGGCCGGCTTTGGGTGATGTCGGACCGCGTGGCGGCGTGGGGCCGCGTGGAGGCGTGGGACCGCGGGGGGGCGGCCCTCCGGGTGGGCGCGGGGGAGTCGGCGGCTGCGGCGTGCGCATGGCGGTCCCTTGCGGCTCGGGTGATGCGACAAGATACAACGACGTTGCAGGACGCCAAGACGCCACGTCGCAAGAGCCGCATACGGACCCCCTTGGAACGTGGCGTCGTAGCGTCGTATGACCCAGATTCTGGCCATGCTCATCGACGTCCATGCCCACTTCTACCATGCCGCAACCCCCCGGGCCGATTGGCGCGAGCGGAACGCCAGCCGCCTCGCGGCGGGGCGCAAGATCGGGGTGACGATCCACGTCGCCTCGATCCTCGGGACCTGGGGCCGGACGTCGCCGATCTACTTCCCGTCGCCTCGGGACGTGGAGGACGGCAACACCGCCTTGCTCGCGCTGGAGCGGGAGCATCCCGACCTGATCCGCGGCTACGTCACCGTGAACCCCAACTACACGTCCCAGGCGCGCGCCGAGATCACCCGCTGCCTCGGCGCCGGGATGGTGGGGATCAAGCTCGCCGCGAGCCGCCGCGCGACCGACCCGCTGCTCGACCCGATCTGCGATCTGGCGCGCGAACGGGGCGTTCCGGTGCTGCACCACGTGTGGCAGCACCGGAGGCGCGACTGGCCGGGGCAGGAAGCCTCGGACGGGCAGGAGCTCGCCGCCTTGGCTGTGCGCCACCCCCAGGTGCACTTCATCTTGGCGCACATCGGCGGGGGCGGCGACTGGGAACACTCACTCGCCGCCCTGCGCGCCACGCCCAACGTGTTCGTGGATCTGTCGGGGAGCGGTGCGGACGGCGGCATGCTCGAAGCGTGCCTCGAGGCCGCCGGGGTGGAGCGACTGCTCTGGGGAACGGACCTCACGATGGACACCGGATGGGCCAAGCTGCGGTATCTGGAGCGCTTGCTGCCGCCGCGCGACCTGGAGCTCGTGCAATGGAGGAACGCGGCGCGCGTCTTCCCGCGTGGCGCGTTCCCCGCCGACTGATGCGGATCGACGTCAACGCCTTCCTCGGCGCCTACCCGTACCGGCGCGTGCCTGGCACGTCGCCCGACGGGTTGCTGCGCGCGATGGCGCGCGCCGCAATCGACGAAGCGTGGGTGAGCCATCTGCCGAGCCTGTTCTGGCGCCAGCCGATGGAGGGGAACGCCTGGCTGTACGCCACCGTGGCGCGCGAGCCGCGGCTCAAACCGGTGCCCGCGCTGCATCCGGGCCTCGCGGGTTGGGATGGCGCGCTGGGCGAGGCGGCGGACCGCGGCGCTCCGGCGGGGCGGTGCGATCCGCTGTACTACGGGCTCGACCCGACGGGTCCCGAGATGCGCGTCCTCGCTGCTGCCTGCGGGGCGGCGAAGCTTCCGCTGATGATGGCGGTCCGGCTCGAGGACGGGCGCCAGCGTCACCCCAACGACCACGCCGCGGAGCTGCCGGCGGCGGCGGTGCGCGCCCTGGTTCGTACTGACGCGGACGTGCGGCTCGTGATCACGCACGCCGATCGCGGGTTCATCGAAGAGGTCCATTTCGGATCGACCCCCGAAGAGGCGGCGCGGCTGTGGTGGGACGTGAGCTGGATC
>QHTS01000318.1 GCA_003220905.1 Gemmatimonadota bacterium
TCGCCTGCTGCACCGCCTCCATCGCCCGGTTCTCGCCCCGCCCCATGCCCGTGCCCATGATCGCCGCGCCGCCGTTCTGCATCACGGTGCGCACGTCAGCGAAATCTACGTTCACGATGCCGGTGACGGTGATGAGGGAGGAGATGCCCTGGGTGGCGTGCAGCAGCACCTCGTCGGCCTTCTTGAGCGCGTCCTGGAACGGGATTCCCTTGCCGACGACGGCGAGCAGCCGCTCGTTCGGCACCACCACCATGGTGTCGACGTGCTTGCGCATCTCGGCGATCCCCATGTCCGCCTGGCGCATCCGCTTGCGACCCTCGAACAGGAACGGCTTGGTGACGATGCCGATCGTGAGGGCACCCAGGTCGCGCGCCATCTGCGCGATGATCGGCGACGCGCCCGTCCCAGTGCCGCCGCCCATGCCGCAGGTGACGAAGACCATGTCCGCGCCTTGAAGCGAGTGGAGCACCTCGTCGCGGTTCTCCTCGATGGCCTGGCGGCCGATCTCCGGGCGCGCGCCCGCGCCCAGGCCGCGCGTGAGCTTCTTCCCGATCTGCACCTTCACGTCGGCCTTGTTGTTGAGCAAGGCCTGCGCGTCGGTGTTCACGGAGATGAACTCGACGCCCTGGAGTCCCTCGTCGACCATGCGGTTCAGGGCGTTGCCGCCGCCGCCGCCCACGCCGACGACTTTCATCCGGGCGTTCTGCGATACCGTCTCTTCGAGCTCGAAGATCATGGCTCCCTCGGGTGACCGATCAGAAGAAGTCCTGCAACCACCGCTTCAGCGGTCCGAACCACCGCTCGACGCCCGCACTCCTGGCTAGCGAGCCGCTGGGCACGCCGCCCCCCCCCTGCGCGAGGCGCCGCGCCGCGTACAGCACCAGGCCCACCGGCACCGCGTATCGCGGCGCCTGCACGCTGTCGACGAGCCCCGAGATCCCCTGCTCCGGCGTCCCGGCCCGCACCGGCACCGCGAACGCCTCGCGCGCCAGCTCCACCATCCCCGGCAAGTGCGCCGTCCCGCCCGTGAGCACCACCCCGGCCGGCAGGCGTCCGCCCCCGTACCCCGCCCGCTCAAACTCGCGCTGTGCCAGCTGGAAGATCTCGTCCACCCGCTGGTGGATGATGTGCGACAGCAGCTCGCGCGACGCCTGCCGCGCCCCCTGGCTCGGCGTGGACGGCAGGTTGATCATCTCCGACGCGTCCACGAGCGGTTGATACGCCACACCATGTCGCTCCTTCAACCGCTCCGCGTCCGCCTGCGTCACGCCCAACCCCGCCACCAGGTCGCTCGTCACATGCGTGCCGGCGTACTTGAGGGACGCGAGGTGCCGGATCTTCCCCTCGTGGAAGATGGCCACGCCCGTCGACCCGCCCCCCACCGCGGCGAGCGGCTCGAGCACCAGCTCGGCCGGCCGGTAGCGCGCCCGCTCCACACTGCGGCGCAGATTCTGCGCGGCCGTGGACTGCACCGTCACGAGGTACATCTCCACCTCGAGCCGCGTGCCGGTCATCCCCACGGGGTCCGAGATCCCGCGCTGCTGGTCGACCACGTACTCCTGTGGGATATCGTGCAGCAGCTCGTGATCGCGCCCCAGCGACACCGCGCGCGCCACTTCGTTCACGCGCGCCACGTCCTCCGCGGTGATCTCGTCGCCCGACACCGCCACCACTCCCGGCGACGTCCGCGCCGAGACGTGCTCCCCCGCGATGCCGCACGTCACCGTGCCGACCTTGACGCCCGCCATGCGCTCGGCGTCGCGCATCGCCGCGACGATCGACCGGCTCGTCTCGTCGATGTCGCGCACCATGCCGCGCCGTACGCCCGCGTTCTTCGCGAGCCCCACGCCCAGCACTTTGGCGAGCGGCAGGCGCGGCAGCTCGCCCACCACCTCCGCGATCACGGCACACGTCTTGGTGCTGCCGAGATCGAGCCCGGCGACGATCTGGCGGTCCCGGCTCACGCACCCCCCGCCCCGCCCTCACCGCCCCCGCCCGCTGTCGCCTTGCGCCGCACCACGACCTGGCCGGCGAAGCGGGCGTCCAGCTCCACGTAGGCACGCCCCTTCGCGGCGAGATCCTGCGCTACCAGCACCACGGCCCGAATGACCTCCGGCCCGGCGTCGCGCCCGACCAGCACGCGGCGAGGCCCGATTTCCAGGAGCACGCCACCGCGCGCGAATCCCCGCGCGCCGGTGATGGTCTGAAACAGCGCCGGATCCACCGACTGGATCAGCGCCAGCACGCCCACCACGCCCGAATCAGCGCTCGCTGCGATCGGCAAGTCGAGCCCCGAGCGCGCCGGGTCGAACGGGAGCGGGCGACCCGCGGCATCCACCGCCACGAGACCTCTCCCGGATCCGCGCGGCGCGGCCACGAGCGCCGCGGGCTCCACCTCCCGCAGCTCCACCGAGAGAACGGCGGGCAACCGCCGGACCACCCGCGCCTCCGCCACGCCCGCCAGTCCCCGCACCCGGTCGGCGAGCAACCGCGTGTCGCCGAACACGCTCGCCCTGGGCCCCAGTCGCAGCGCCGCGATCACGGCGTCCGGCGCGAGATTGCGCACGCCCACGAGCTCGATCTGGCGCACGCGAAACATCGCAAGCCGCCGCAGCACGAGCGGCGCGCCGAGCCAGAACAGTACGAGCAGCGCCGACCCCGTCACGCCCACGAGCGCGCGCCGCCGCCAGCGCGGCCACGCCCGCGTCACGCGCCCGTCCCCCGTCCACCGTCCCCCGTCCCCAACCACGCGAGCAATTCGGGCCCGACCCGAGTGATGTCGCCTGCCCCGAGCGTGAACACCACGTCGCCCGCCCGTACCGTTTCGGCCACACGCTCCGTGAGCGCCGCCCGCTCGCGCACCGCCACCGTCGTCGCGCCCGCCCGCGCGGCCCCGCGCGCCACCAGTGCCGCGCTCACGCCCGGGAGCGGCTGCTCGCGAGCCCCGTAGATCGGCGCCACCACTACCACGTCCGCCGCGGCCAGCGCGCGGCCGAGTGCGTCCCCGTGCAGCACCGTCCGCGAGAACAGGTGCGGCTGAAACACCGCCACCACGCGCCGCCGGGGAAACGCCTGGCGCGCTGCCGCAAGGGTCGCCTGCACCTCGGTGGGATGGTGCGCGTAGTCGTCCACCACCGTCACTCCGCGCGCTTCACCCACCCGCTCGAACCGCCGCCCCACACCGGTGAACTCCGCGAGCGCCGCGAGCGCTGCCTCAAGGTCCGCCCCCAGCTCGTGCACCACCGCGAGCGCGGCGGCCGCGTTGCGCACGTTGTGGAGTCCCGGTACGCGCAGTCGCAGCGTGAGCGCGCGGGCCCCCCCTCCCCCGCCCGGCAACTCGATCAGCGCCGTCGAGCCCTGCTCGTCCAGCTTCGGCTCGGTAATCCGCACGTCGGCGTCCGCGCCGAGCCCCACACGCCACACGGGCGCACCCACAGCCGCGATCACTCGCTGTGCGCCCGCGTCGTCTCCGCCGGCGATCACGCGACGCGCCCGCCCCGCGAACTGCGCGAATGCCTGTTCCAGCGCCGCCACGCTGCCGTCGTAGCACTCGAGGTGGTCGGCCTCGACGTTGTTCACTACCGCGACGGTCGGCGCGAGCGACAAAAACGCCCGGTCGTACTCGTCCGCCTCCACGACGTACAGGTCCGGCCCCCGCCCCCCCCCTCCCCCCCCAATCCGCGCGTTCCCGCCCCACCGAGCGACGCGGCCGCCGGCGAGTCCCGTGGGATCCCGCCCGGCGGCCTCTAACGCCTCTGTGACCATCACCGTGGTGGTCGTCTTGCCGTGGGTGCCCGACACGGCGACTACCGTTCCGCCAGCGACGGCCTGGCTGAGGGCGTCAGCCCGCCGTACCACCGGGACCCCGAGGGCGCGTGCTCGCTTCAGCTCCGGGTGCTCTCCCGGTACCGCCGCGGTGACCACGAGCGCCCGAGACCCAGCTACGTGCCCTGGGTCGTGACCCCGCCATATTTCCACCCCGATGGCTGCCAAATCGGCGGCGCCGCTGGGGTCGCTATCACAACCGGTGATCGCTGCGCCTTGCTCTTTAGCGAGGAGCGCCAAGCCGCTCATGCCGGCTCCGGCGATCCCCATGAAGTGGATCGGGCGGGGATCCACCGTGGTAAACAAGGTCATTAGTGGGGGGCTAATATAGCGAATCTACGAAACTTGGGAAAGAGACCACCAATGTTTCACGGGATGAGTGTCAAAATCTTCGACACGATTTCCCGGGCCGCATCGGGGTGTCCGCGACCTCGCGCCCGGCTACCGAGGGACTCGAGTCGGGCGGGGTCGGCGACCAGCGCGGTCACCTCCTGGGCCAGTGTGTACGGCGTGAGCCGCGGCTCGGAGAGATGGATGGCGGCGCCGGCCTCGGCGAGCGCCGCCGCGTTGTGGGTCTGGTGATCGGCGGCGGCGCTGGGGAGCGGCACGAGGATGCTCGCCTTAGCCCAGGCGCACAGCTCGGCGACGGTCATCGCGCCAGCCCGCGCGACCACCAGGTCCGCCGCGCGATACACAGGGGCCATCCGATCGAAAAAGCCGCGGACGACCACCCGCCCCGCCACCGCGTAGCGCACCAGCGCGTCGACGTGCGCCGTCCCCGTCCCCCATATCACGTTGACTTCGTCGAGTAGGCGGCGCTCGAGCGCGCCCGCGACCGCGTAGTTGATCGCCCGCGCGCCCTGGCTGCCGCCGAACACGAGCAGCGTGGGACGCTCCGGCGCGAGCCCGAGCGCGACGAGTGCGGCGTCGCGACTCCCCGGCTCGGGCACGCGGATCGGGTTGCCGAGCGCGAACACGGCCGTGTGCGAGCCGACGCGCAGCCGCTCGCGCGTTTCCGGAAACCCCAGATGGATCTGCCGTGCGCGCCGCGCGAGCCAGCGCGTGGCGAGGCCGGGGAACGCGTTCTGCTCCTGGAGCACGGTGGGGAGCCCGCGCCGCTGCGCGCGCCACACCACCGGGCCCGCGGCGTAGCCTCCGGTTCCGAGCACGATCACCGGCTGCTCGGCGTCGAGCACGCGCCCGACGGCGCGCCACGCGCGTCCCGCGGTCAACAGCGAGCGCACGTTGTTCCACCAGGTGCGCCGATAGATCGGCTCCATAGGCAGGAGGTGATGGCGGAACGGATAGCGCGGCAGCACCTGCGCCTCGATCCCGCGCGCTGCGCCGACGAGCACGGGCTCGAGGTCGGGCCGCGCCTGCTGCAGCGCCTGCGCGAGCGCGAGCGCGGGCATCAAGTGCCCCCCCGTGCCGCCGCCCGCGAGGAGAATCCTCAGCCCCACACCCCACCACACCGAGTGCGGAATGCGGAATGCGGAATGCGGAATGGCAGCGCGAGCCTCGCTCGCCGCCTCGACCCTCCATTTACATTCCGCACTCCGCATTCCACATTCCGCATTGTCACGCCCGCCGCCCTCGTCCGATGCTGATCAGCACGCCGGTCGCCACCAGTGCCACGAACAGGCTCGAGCGCCCGTACGAGATGAACGGGAGCGTGATGCCGGTGGCCGGCAGGAGCGCGAGCGTCACGCCGATGTGCAGCACCGCGGTGATCCCGACCATCCCCGTGAGCCCGACCGCGAGCAGCCGGCCGAACGGCTCGCCCGTGGACTTCGCGATGCGGAAGCCGAGCCACGCGAACGTGCCGAACAGCACCATGATCGCGAGCACGCCGAGGAAGCCCCACTCCTCGCCGATGGTCGAGAAAATGAAGTCGGAATACGCGTACGGCAGGTAGCCGAGCTTCTGCTGCCCCTGCCCCAACCCGACGCCGAACAGTCGCCCCGCTCCCATCCCGACGAGCGACTGGTGCACCTGCCACGTCGCCTCGGAGGGTGCGGTGCCGGGGTTCAGGAACGTGACGACGCGCGCGAGGCGGTATTGAGCGCTCGCCACCGCGCCGAACAGGATGGGCGTCGCGACGACAGCAACCGCGAGGAAGTGGCCGATGCGCGCGCCGGCGGTGAACAGCACCACCCCCGCGAGCAGCGCGACCAGCACCGCCATCGAGAGATTCGGCTCGAGGAAGATCAACGCGACGAGCGGCGCGAGCACGACGATGAAGGGCAGCAGGCCGTACTGGAAGGTCCGAATCCGCTCGCCCTTCTTGGCCGCGAGCATCGCCGTCCAGACCACGACCGCGAACTTGGCGAGCTCGGACGGCTGCACCGTCACGAATCCGAGGTTCACCCAGCGCCGGGCGCCGTTGATGTTCGGAGCGATGCGCTCGGTGAAGGAGAGCAGGGGAAGGAGCAGCAACACCGCGACGACCCCGAGCACCGGCCACGCGGCGCGCTGCCACTTGCGGTAATCCGAGCGCGCCAGCAACGCGGCAACGATCCCGCCGACCGCCGCCCCGAGCGCCTGCTTGAGGGCGAAGCTCGAGCCGACCTGCCCGCCCGAGATCGTCAACAGGCTGGAGGCGCCGTACACCGCCGTCAGCCCGAACACCACGAGGATCGCCGCGACCAGCGCCAGCAGGCGGGTCTCCCAGCGCACGTCCCTCACATCTGCTCCACGAGCTTCCGGAACGTCGCACCGCGCTCCTCGTAATTCTTGAACATGTCGTAGCTCGAGCACGCGGGGGACAACAGCACCGCGTCGCCCGGCCGCGCCGCCCGGCG
>QHTS01000319.1 GCA_003220905.1 Gemmatimonadota bacterium
CGTTGGATAATACCGCGCTCAGCGCGCCGGTGGCCAGGCGAACGTGGCCATCAACGTGTCGCCGCTGACCAGGGCCACGCGGCGCGCGATGTCGTCGAGCCGGCCGCAGCGGAGCCGGGCCGCCTCGGCCGACTCCGGCGGGACGACCCGCAGGCAGACGACGTCCACGGCGACTGCGAGCGCACTGTCGCGGCCGGTGCGAGGCGGCGCGGGCCGCTCGAGCGCGACATCGAAGTCCAGCTTCTCGCGGCCCAATCGGAAGCTGACCCGCCGACCGGTCGTCTCGGGAACGAGATCGACGGACTGGCGGCTGGACGCGGTGTCGCCACGCACCAGCCACATGCGAACGGTCACGCGGCGAGGGGGAATCACCGCCTGGGCGCTGAAGGCGACGGCACTGTCGATGATGGTCACTTCTTCGCTCGCCCGGGTCTCCCCTGCGGCGAACGCGCGGCTGACCGTGATCTCCACCCAGACCACGCGGCGCTGGCCTGCGCCCGGCGGCCCGAAGGGATACAGGAGGGCCGTCCCACCCCACGGGACCCGAGACCACCGGCGGTAGCTGTCTTCCTCCCACAAGGGCAACCCGCGACGCGACCGGCCCACCTGGCGCCTGCTGAAGAACAGTCCCACTAGGTTGACGGTGTCCGGCTCGGGGAGAGTGCCGAGCAGGCCTTGGAGCTCGCTGGTGCGGGCCCCCACCCCGAGCCGCAGGTCGGTCTCCGGCGGGCCGCTGACGGCCGCGCTGGCCAGCAGGCGCGTCTCGCCGGCTGCGCGCTCGACCACCCGCAGGTGGTAGGTCACGCGGTAATTCGGGGCCTGCGACGCGGCGGTGGCCCGGACCCACGCGCCCACCCCCAGCGCCGCGACGACCAGACTAGCGCGCCAGGAACGTCGCACGGGTGGTCTCGATCGCTTCCGACCCCGGCCCGCCCCAACGGCCGTGCCCCAGCCAGCCCGCCGCCGCGCCGGCGACGAGGCTCGCCGTCATCCACAGGGCCAGCGTGCGCCCGCGGATCCGCGGACGCGGTACCGTGCGCGCGTGCGGCTCGCCGGCGGAACGGGCGAACGCCACCCGCAGCTCGAGGTGGCTCACGCGCGCCTCGGCGCAGTGCCGGCACCCGGCGAGGTGGCGCGCCAGCGCCGCGCGCTCGGGGAGACTCAGCTCGCCGTCCAGCTCGAGGTCGATCTGCTGCACCCATTCGTCGTGGTTCACGGCAGCTCCTCCCGCACCCGGTAGCGCAACGCCCGGCGCTGCATCCAGCGCACGGCGAGCGCGTCGACCAATGCGCGGAATACACGGTTCCACATCCCGTACTTCGTCTTCCCGAAGCGGCGGGTCCGGTGGTGCACGGGCACCTCCGTCACCCGGCCCCCCTGCATCCTGACGAGCGTCGGCAGGAAGCGGTGCATTCCGTTGAACAGCGGCAGCGCGCGCAGCGCCTCGGCGCGAAACGCCTTGAGCGAGCAGCCGGTATCGCGGATCGTCTCCCGGTTGAGCCGGTTGCGTACGCCATTGGCGATACGGCTCTGCAACCGCTTCCAGCCCGAGTCCCGCCGGTCCACCCGGTACCCCGCGACCGCCGCCGCCCCGCTCTGCTCGAGCTCGGCGAGAAGAACGGGAATGTCGGCCGGGTCGTTCTGCAGATCCGCGTCGAGCGTGACGATGACGCGCCCGCGGGCCGCGCCGAAGCCCGCGGCGAAGGCGGCGGTCTGCCCCGCGTTCGCGTCGAACGCCACGATGTGGATCTCGGGGTGGTCGCGCTTCAGCGCCTTGAGGACGTCGAGCGAGCCGTCGGTCGAGCCGTCGTCCACGGCCACGATTTCGTAGCGGCCCCCCCCTCCCCCTCCCCCTCCCCCTCCCCGGACGGCCAACGCCCGGCCGATCTCCTCGACCAGGACCGGCAGATTGTCGCGCTCATTGTACACGGGGACGACCAGCGAGAGCTCAACCGGGGCGGACATACTTGAGTTCGGGCGCGTCGGGATACCGGCTGACCAGCCGGGCGATGACGGCCTCCGCTCTGGCGGGGTCGTGCTGGTGCGTGCGGTAGATCTCGGCGAGGCGGATCCCGGCGAGCACGACCCGGTGGGGCGGTGGGGGCGGATCGGCGTCGACCAGGCGCTCGAGCATCACCGTTTCGTCCTGGATGGTGATCACGGGGCCACCCGGCATCGCCCCGCCGGTCAGCGCGTTACCCACGAACCGGCCGAGCGGCTCGAGCACCGATCCGAACAGCGCGTCGAAGAACCCCCACGCGCCCCACAGCGTGAGCACCAACGTGGCGAGCCGCCATTCGATGTGCCCCGCACCGATCGATACCACGACGAGCGCGAGGCCGGCCAGCGCCATCGCCACGCCCAGGATCCCGCGCACCACCCCGCGCAGGCTCGGCGGATCTGCGAAGTCCACGGGGAGCAAGTTGACAGGGCCCGCCCGGCGGCGCAACCTACGCACGCGCATTTCACCAGGAGTCTTTCTGTGGCCGACCTGCTGTCGCGCCGTGAGTTCCTAACTTCCACCGCCGTCGGCGTGGCGGCCACGCGGGCCCGCGATATCCCGTTCCCGATGCGGCCGCCGCAGCCGCTCCCGCCCCCGAGCCGGTGGGCGGCGAAGCCCGTCGCGGTCTCGAGCGCGAACGGGTTGCGGGCCGTGCAAAAGGCGTTCGACATGCTGCTCCAGGGGGCGGACACCCTCGACGCGGTGATCGAAGGGGTGAAGATCCAGGAGCTCGACCCGAACGACGACTCGGTGGGCTACGGCGGCCTGCCCAACGCCGACGGCGTGGTGCAGCTCGACGCCTCGTGCATGCACGGACCCACCAAGCGCGCCGGCGCAGTCGGCGCGCTCGAGGGGATCAAGACCCCCTCCGAGGTCGCGAAGCTCGTGCTCAAGTACACGAACCACATCTTCCTGGTGGGGGAGGGCGCGAAGCGGTTTGCGCTCCAGTACGGTTTCAAGGAGGAAGACCTCCTCACCCCGCACGCGCGGGAGGTTTGGCTGCACTGGCGGGCGAATCTGAACCCGACCGACGATTACTTGGACGTGCCCGAGACGCAGGACATGTCCGTCCGGCCCACCGGAACCATCAACTGTGATGCCGTCACCCCCCAGGGCGACATCTCCTCCGTGACGACCACCAGCGGCTTGGCGTTCAAGATCCCGGGCCGGGTGGGCGACAGCCCGATCATCGGGGCCGGCCAGTATACCGACAACGACATCGGGGCGGCGGGCTCGACCGGCCGCGGCGAATCGAACATCAAGGTGTGCGGCGGGTTTCTGACAGTCGAGCTGATGCGCCGCGGCCTCAAGCCCACCGATGCATGCCTCGAGACGCTGAAACGGGTGGTCCAGCTCACCGAGCCGCGCCTGCTCGGCCCCGACGGCAAGCCCAAGTTCAGCCTCAACTTCTACGCAGTGAACAAGCGCGGAGAATTCGGGGCGGCCTCGCTCTATCCCGGGAGCTACGCCGCCCACGACGGTAGAGAGGCGAAGCTCCGGGACATGGCGTATCTGTACGAGCGGCCCGCTGCGAGCCGTTAGCGCAGCGCTCGCGCTCCTCGTGGCCGCCGCGCCGGCGCTGTCGGCGCAGCGCTACTGGCGCGACAACCTCTATCCCTACGTCTTCTACAGCACGGTCGACGGACTGGGGGCGGCGTTCCACTACGGTCGCACCAGCCCGCTCAGCTTCGTCGAACGCCCCGAGCCGAGTTACGCGTCGCTGAGCCTCGACGCCGGCGCGAGTACCCGGGGCAGCCGGTTCGTCGTCGCGGACGCGCAAGCGCCCGCCTGGTGGGCGGGATGGCGTGCACGGCTCACGCTCGTCGCGGCGCGCGACAATCGGCTCGGCTACTACGGCCTCGGCAACGATGCGCCGTACTTCGCCGACAGCGTGCGCCTGGCGGGGGCCTACTTCTACAGGGTAAGCCGCACCCGTCTGATGGCGCGCGCGACGGTACAGCGACGCCTCGTCGGGCCGATCCGGATACTCGTGGGCGGAACGCTGGCCCGCACGAATTTTCGCGTGCTTCCGGGTTCCAGCGTGTTTCGGCGGGACCTCGCCACGGGGACGGTGGACCCGGGCACCGTGCCCTTCACGGACAAGGTGGTGCGGGCGGGCGTCGTGCTCGACACGCGCGACAATGAGGTGGACCCGCACGCGGGCGTGTTCGTCGAGGCCCTGTTCGCGAGCGGCACCGGCTACACGCGCAGGACCGGGCACGCCCGGCTGCACGTGCATCCGCTCCAAAAGCTGGTCGTCGCCGGGCGGCTCGGAGCGGAGGGGATGGGGGGCACCCCGCCCCTCGCCGCGCTGCAAGAGATGGAGTCGAGCGAGCGGCCGTTCGGCGCGGTGGGCGGCTACCGCTCGCTGCGGGGATACTACGACGGTCGCTTTGCGGGGCCCGGCAAGCTGATCGGCGGGCTGGAGGCACGTTACGCGCTGCTGTGGATACCGAGCCTCGTCGAGGTCAAGCTGGTGGCGTTCTACGACGCCGGTCGCGTGTTCGGGCCAGGGGAGGCGGTGCGGCTCACCACCACCGGCCTCCACCGCGCAGGTGGCGCCGAGGTCGCGGTGCGCCTGCTGCGCAATTCACTCATCGTGATCGGCTACGGCCGCGGGCGCGAGGGCGGGCAGGTGCTGTTCGGGACGAGCTGGAGCTACTAGAGTGCGGAGTGTGGAATGCCGAATGCGGAATTGCAAGGGAAGGTCGCTCGGGTCTCGACGTGTCCCTTGACATTCCGCATTCCGCACTCCGCATTCCGCATTTGTTACAGCTCCCGAATCTCAACGCCCCGCTTCGCGAGCTCGGCGATATAGTCGCCGAACGGCACCGCCTCGTCGGGTGTGTGCACCCCCTTCACGGCGATGCGGCCGTCCACCTGCATGAGGCCGGTGATGGCGAGTGAGTACCCCGTCGTCCGCATCATCGCGCTGATGCCGTGCGCTTCGTCGGAGTAGTCGAGCAGCTGCCACGCGACCGGCCTCCCGTTTCGGCCCCGCACCTCGACCCGCAGCGCGACCAGGTCGCGCCCCTCGGGCTTCGTGAGCTTGGGGGACACGGTGGCGATGAAGGCGTCGCGCGGCACGATGTCCTTCCCCTTCACCTTGACGGGAGTGAGGTCGAGGAGGCCGAGCTCGCGGATCGGCCGCATGATGCCGATGTGCCCCGGGTACCGCAGCGTCTTGTACTCCATCGTGCGGACCTTGCCCTCGTACGCCCACGGCAGCGTGGAGATACCGCCGCCGGTGTGGAACGCTTCGAGCTGGCCCACGGGCGGTGGAAATGTCACGTGCTCGAGCTCGGAGAGCGCGTCCACGCGTGCCGGCTTGCCGTCGCGCAGCACCCAGGACGGCGTCGTGTAGTAGTCGAGCGCGCCCTCGAGCGAGTACACGATCTGGTAGTTGAGCGGGGGCTCGGGGTGCTGCGGCAGGCCGCCGACGTAGATCTTCACGGACTCCGCGTCGCCCACCCGCCGGATCCCCTCGGCCGCGAGCACGTTGACCATCCCGGGCGCGAGGCCGCAGTCCGGGATCACCGAGACGTTCCGCTGCTTCGCCTCGGCGTCGAGCTTCTGCTGCTGGAACACGATCTCCGTGTTGCCCCCCAGGTCGGCGCAATGGACGCCGGCGTCCACCGCAACCCGGGAGACCGCGAGGTTGAAGTAGTACGGTGCCGCGTTCTGGACCGCCGCGTGCTCGACCATCGCCGCGCGCAGCGCGGCGCCATCCTGCACGTCGAGCTTCAGGAGCGCGAGCCGTTTCCCGACGTGGGGCTCGAGGAAGGCGGGAATGCGCTCGGGCCTCAGGTCCGCGATCGTGACCCGCTCGACGCCGGGCTGCCGCAACAGATCATACGCGCAGGCAGATCCCTGAAGTCCCGCGCCCAGCACCAGCATCCGCATCGCGTAACCGCCTCCGCATGAATGCGCTGAAAAATGAGCGGCGGAAAGCTAGAGGGTCCCGGCAGGCGACGGTAGGCCGCGTTAGATTCGCCTCCGATGACCCCAGCCGACCTCACCCGCGAGCGGCTCGTGCGCGCGGCGCTCGAGCTCTTCACCGCGCAAGGCTATCACGAGACCACCACGCCACAGATCGCGAAGAAGGCCGGCGTGGCGGAGGGCACGATCTACCGTCATTTCACGAGCAAGCAGCACTGCCTCAACGAGCTGTACCGTGCGGCGGCACGCTGGGCGGGGCAGCTCGTCAAGGACGCCGACGCGCTCAAGGTGGGACCGCGTGAGAAGCTCGCCGAGCTCGCCCGCGGGCTCGTGACAGGGGCGGCGCACGAGGCGGCCGTCGCCCGGCTGTTCTTCCTCCAGCGCCACGAGCACCTGCTGGACGAGGAGAGTCGCAAGACCGCGCGTGACTTTCGCCTCGGCCTCGAGAGCCTGATCGCGCAGGGCAAGGCCGACGGCTCGGTGAAGGCCGGCGCCGCGGAGGTGTGGGCCGGCGTGTGGCTCGGCGTGGTGACCCTGGTGATCGATCGAGTGTCAGTCAAAGATTGGCCGGACACGCACCCGGGAGTGAAGCTCGCGTTGGACGGAGCCTGGGACGCGATCGCTGCGACGGGCGGGTGATCGCCCACACTGACGCCGTCGCAACTCGAAGAGCTCGACTTCCGGGGGCGTGAACACCCGGATCGGCACGCCCACGACCCCGATCCCGCGGCTCACGTACAACTGGCTGTTCCCTCGTTGGAAGTGCCCCATGACGTACTTGGTGATCAGGCTCCCAGCCGACCACCCGATCAGCGGCAGGTAGAACTGGCCGCCGTGGATGTGTCCCGCCAGGGTGAGCGGGATGCCGCGCGGTACGGCCGAGTCCCAGGCGCCGGGGCGATGCGCGAGCAGCACGTGGAACGCTTGGGAAGCGGGAGGCGCGGCGGCAAGCGCGGCATCGATGTCCGCCGGTTGAGGATCGTCGGCTCGCCAGTTGTGCGGGTCGTCGATACCGAGCAGCGCGAGCGTGGCACCGTTGCGCTCGATCACCTGGCAGCCGTTCTGCACGAATACCTGGCCCGCGTCCCGGCAGCCGCGGATGACCTCACGCTCGCCGGTATAGCGGTCGTGATTGCCGAGCACCGTCACCACACCGAGCGGCGCCGAGAGCTCGCGGAACGCGCGCACGTAGGGCAGGATGTAGGAGCGGGAGATGTCGATCATGTCTCCCGTCTGCACGATCAGATCGGGCCGGAGCGCGTTCGCCAGCGCCACGATCTCCTGCATCGCGTCCTCGCCGAGGTGGATGCCAGCGTGCAGGTCTGACAGGTGAAGCAGCTTGAGCCCGTCGAGCCCCCGCGGGAGATCGGGGAACACGAGCGTGCGGCGGGTGACCTGGGGGAGGCGGTAGGCGCTCCAGATGCCGTAGGTGGACAACGTGGCGCCCGCCGCGGCGTAGGAGTACACGGCCCGCGCCAGGAACTTCCGCCGTGAAACCACGGCGTGGTGCATGGTGCGTGGTTGCTCCCGGTGCAGGTCGGAGGGGCGGTTTGCATGGGGATGAACTACGTACCACGCACCACGCCCTCTCTCGACGAGCCACCACACCCCTTTTTCGAACAGGTACACGGTCACGAGCGCGCAGAAGATCCATCCCAACAGCTGCCACGCGATCCACGGGCCCGTGAATGGGATCCGTCCCACACCCCACATGCTGCCGCCGAACAGCACGCGCTGGCCCACGACGAGCCACGGGAGGTTGAATGCGATGAAGACACCGGCCAGCACGACACGCACCAGGTGCGCCTCGCGGGGCCTGGTGGGGTCGGGAAGGCGCTCGCGCAGGTACAGGTAGATCAGTCCCTGCGGTGCCATGAAGAGAAGGAGATAGATTAGGCGCGTGAACACTCGGTCGAGGCTCCTCGCGTGTCTGGCCGTGGCGGGAATCGCGTCTCCCCCGGGGAGGGCGGTCGCCGCGCAACAGCTCACTGCCGCCGAGCGTGCGGCGGCGGTCGCCTCGGTATGGGCGGAGGCGCGCTACAACTTCGCCTACTGGGACCGCGTGCGGGCCGATTGGGACTCGGGGCTAGTCGCGAACCTGAAGCTCGCCGCCGAGCCGCAATCGGACCTCCTCTTCTACCGCCGGTTGCGGCGCCTCGTCGCCTTGCTGGGCGACGGGCGGGCCGCGGTGATCGCGCCCCCGACGCTGCGGTCCCGCATCGCGCGCCCGCCGTTGCTCGTGTCCAGCGTCGAGCGCCGGCCCTTCATCCTGGACTACGCCGAGAACGACGAGATGCGCGTGGCGCGTCCCCAGCGACTCGCCGAGATCCTCGCCGTCCAGGGTGTGCCGGCGGAGACGTGGATCCGTGACTCCGTGCTGCCGGAGGTCTCGGCGGCCACCCCGGCCGACCGCTGGCAGCGCGCCGCCGCGTGGATGCTCCAGGGCGACAAGGGCACCACCGTCCATCTCCTCGTCCGCGTGCCGGGCGCTGAGCCGCGCGGTCTCAGCGTCACCCGCAGCCTGTCGCTCAATGACCGCTGGCCGCTCGACCCGCCGGCGTTCGCCACGGAGTCGCTACCGGGCGGCGTCGCCGTCGTGCGAATCGCTTCCCTGGGGGACGAAGAGGTGGTGCGCGAGTTCGACCGCGCGTTTCCCGACTTCGCCCGTGTAGAGGGGCTGGTGCTGGACCTGCGCCGCGCCACGGACGGCAAGACCGAATACGCCTACCAGATCCTCGCCCGCCTCACCGACCGCCCCTTCCCCGCCGTGCGCTGGAGAACGCCCCAATATCGGGCCGTGTTCAGGGCCTGGAACCTGGGCGACTCCGCTACCACTTGGTACGGACCGGAGACGGGAACGGTTGCGCCCCGCGCAGACCATCCCCCATACGGGGGCCCGATCGCGGTCCTGGCGTCGAGCGCGACGACCGGCGCGGCCGAAGACTTGCTGGCCGCGTTCCGCGCCGCGGGGCGCGGCCTCATCATCGGGGAGCCGACCGGCGGGAGCCCGGGAGATATCGCCTCGTTCGCGCTGCCGAAGAGCTGGGGCGTACAATTCTGCGTCACCCGCCACGAGGCTCCGGACGGCACGGGGTTCGCAGGCGTCGGAGTGAGACCCCACCTCGTCATGATACGGACCGTGAACGACCTGCTCGGGGGAAACGAGCCGGCGCTGCAGAAGGCGCGAGAATACCTCAAGGGCGGCCTTCCGCCGCCCTAGTGTTCCAGACTCTCCCTGAAGAACCCGAGGATCGTCTTCCACGCACTATCCGCGACTTCCGGCTTTTCACGGGCCCGCAGGAAGCCGTGGCCGACGCCGGGATATACGGTGTAGCGGTAGGCCTTGTGGTAAGTCCGGATCGCCGCGTCCACGTCGCTCAGACCGGCGTTGATGCGGGCGTCGTTCTCGGCGTAGACGCCGAGCCCCTTCGCACGGATGCGGGCGATGGACATGGCGTCGGGGCCCGGCCCGTAGCAGACGACGAACGCCCCGAGCGATGGGTTGTTGGTGGCATAGCGGAAGCTCTGCCCGCCGCCCCAGCAGAAGCCGATAACGCCCACCCGGTCGGGCCGGGCCGCCTTGACGCGCTTCACGTACGCCACGGTCGCGTCGAGATCCTTCGTGACCGTGTCGGGGGCGAGCCCGGCGATGAGCTTGCGGGCGTCGTCCGTCGACGGCGGCGTCCCGCCGCGGCGCGACAGCAGATCGGGAGCGATCGCCACGAAGCCGTCCTTGGCGAGCTGCTCCGTGGTCTGGCGGATGAAGTCCGACATGCCGAAGATCTCGTGGATCACCACGACGACCGGCGCCG
>QHTS01000059.1 GCA_003220905.1 Gemmatimonadota bacterium
ATCGCATCGCGCCGCTCCCTGAAGCGCGCGACGTAGCCGCGCGCCAGCGCCTCCGCCTGCGGCAGCACCGCCGCCCCCGCGGCCTGCACCGCGAGGAACGCGCCCGTGTCCACGTAGTTCTTCACGCGCGCCAGCGCGGCGATGAGCTCCGGCCGCCCCACGGCCCACGCGAGCCGCCACCCGGTCATGCAGAATGTCTTGGACAGCGAGTGGAACTCGACCGCGATGTCGCGCGCGCCCCGGATTTCGAAGATGCTCAGAGCGACGTGCTCGTCGAAGGTGATCTCGCAGTAGGGATTGTCGTACGCGATGACGATCCCGTGCTGTCGGCAGAACTCCACCGTGCGCTCCAGGTACTCTCGCGGCGCGATCGCGGCGGTGGGATTGTTGGGGTAGTTCAAGTACACGAGCTTGGCACGGCGGAGGACCTCGGACGGGATCTCGTCCAGCTCCAGCAGGAAACCCGTTCGCGGCGTCAGCGCGTAGCGATACGGCTCGGCGCCCGCGAGCACGGTCCCGCCCTCGTACACGGCGTAGCCCGGCTCGGGGACGATCGCCACATCCCCCGGGTCGAGCAGGGCCATCGCGAGATGCGCGATGCCTTCCTTCGATCCGATGAGCGGGTGCAGCTCGGTGAACGGATCGCACCGCACGCCGAAGCGCCGCTTCATATACCCCGCGGCGGCCTCGCGGAACGCCGGGAGGCCGAGCTGAAACGCGTAGCGGCTCATCGCCGGATCGCGGATGGCGTGCGCCAGCGCTTCCACCGCCACCTCGGGCGGCGCGAAATCAGCGTCCCCCGCCCCGACGTCGATGACGTCGACGCCCTGCTGCACGAGCCGGCGCTTGAGCGCCGGAATCTCGGCCATCGGGTAGGTGGGTAGCGCCGTCAAGCGCTTGCTGAACTGGGTCATGCCCTCTCTCCCTAACCGTGAATCTACGCGTTCCCGCTCTCGCCCGTTACCGTCCCCTCCCGTCCCCGGCCACTCCTTCCTCCGCCCCTATGCCGTGCCGCGCGAAGAACTCCTCGCAGGCGCCGCGCACATCCGCCCAGTGGCCCACCAGCCGCGTCGCCGGGGGCAATCCGTCGAGGATCATCGCGCCGTAGCGCTTCGTAACCACCCGCCGGTCGAGCAGCACGACCGCGCCGACGTCCCCGCGGCTGCGGATCAAGCGGCCGAATCCCTGCTTCAGCTTCAGGGCGGCGTTGGGGACGAGGTAGTGCGCGAAGCCGTTCAGGCCCCGCGCCTCCAAACGCTCGAGCCGCGCGGCCGTGAGGGGCTCCGTCGGCACCTTGAAGGGGAGCTTCGCGAGGATCAGCACCCGCAGCGCGCGTCCCGGTACGTCAACGCCCTCCCAGAACGAGTCGGTTCCCAGGAGAATCCCCGAGCCCGCTTCCCGGAAGCGGCGCAGCAGGTGGTCGCGCTGCCCCTCGCCCTGCACGAACAAGGGCCACCGGCCGCCGATCGAGTCGCGCACCGCGTCCGCCGCCCGCCGCAGCGCCGCGTGGCTCGTGAATAGCACGAACATGCCGCCGTCCGATGCGTGGGCCAGCTCGACGAGCACCCGGGCGACCGCGGCGCCGTGGCCCGATTCGTCGTCGCGCGGCTCGGGGAGATCGGTGGGGATCCCGAACAGACACTGCGACGCGTAGTCGAATGGCGACGCATGGATCTCACGCACTTTCGTCCGTGCCGGCGGCAGGTCGAGCCCCAGCCGCTCCTCGAGATAGGCGAAGTCTCCTCCGGCCGCGAGGGTGGCGCTCGTGAGCACCACCGTCTCGATCCGGTCGAACAGGTTTTCCTTGAGGATGGGCGCCAAGTCGAGGGGCACCGCGGCGAGGGAAACGTTCGGGGTCTTCCGCCCGCGCCGCTCGAGCCACCGCACCGCGGCGGGACCGGCGGCCGGCGGCCGCAGCGTCGCCGTGAGACCAGCCGCGGCCGCGTCGAGCCGCCGCACGACGCCGTGCAGCTCGCCGACCAGCTGCGCGCGCCGTTCCGAGGGATCGTCGAGCGCCAGCCGGTCGGCGATCATCGCGGCGCCCTCAGAAAGACGCGAAAACGCAAGCAGGAGATTGTCGAGCGCCACACCCAATCCTTCGTCCCACACCGCGTCCGTGAGGAACTCATCGGAGAGGCGCAGCACCGGCGTCAGGCCCGGCTCGCCGTCGAGCCGTCGCGCCAGTCGGGCGAACACGTCGTCCGCTGCGCGGCGCGCCGCCGCGAGCGCGTCGACCAGGCCCTGCTGCGCCAAATCGCGGCTCGCCGCGGACAGGAGGTCGTCGCGCCCGAACAGCACCGAGCGCAGCGTGGGGAGGAGCCCGCGACCGTTTTTCTCGAGCCGGGACAGGAGGCGCTGCACGCCGAGCATGCTGACCTGCGCGCCGAGATGCATTGCGGCCACGTCTTCGAGATGGTGGGCCTCGTCCAGGACCAGCCGGCGATACGGCGGGAGCACGGCGGCCTCCTGCCAGTTGTCCGACGCCATGCGCACGGCGAGGTCCGACGCGAGCAGATGGTGGTTGACGACCACGACGTCCGCTTCCGCCGCCTGCCGCCGCGCCTGGAACAGGAAGCAACGGTCGAAATGGGGGCATTTGAGCCGCGTGCAGAGATCCGACTCCGCCGCCACCGCGTCCCACACCTCGCCGCTCGGCTCGTCGGTGAGGTCGGCAAGCGAGCCGTCGCTCGTCCGCGCGGCCCACGCCGCGAGCCCGTCCAGCTCCGCCCGGCGCTCGTCCTCGAACAACGAGTCCCCCTGCTCCCGGGCCTGCTCGAGCCGCGAGAGGCAGACGTAGTTCCGCCACCCCTTGAGCAGCGCGAACGTGGGCGAATGATCACCCGTGCCGAGCGCGCGGGCGAGGATCGGGAGATCCTTGCCGACGAGCTGCTCCTGGAGGTTGATCGTGTTGGTGGAGACGACGGTCCGCTCGCCGTTTTCGCGGGCCCACACGAGCGCTGGCACGAGATACGCGAACGACTTCCCCACACCAGTCCCGGCTTCGAGCATACCGACGCCGCCGTCGTTGTACAGATCGGAAACGTAGGCCGTCATGTCGCGCTGGCTCGGGCGATCCTCGAAGCTGCCCAGCGCGCGGGCCACGGGGCCGCTCGGGGAGAGCAGCGCCGCGACGTCGATCGGGTCGATCCGCGTGGTGGCGCGCGGCCGCGGGCCAGCAGCTCGCCGCGGACCGCGATCCCCGGAAGGGCGAGCACGGCGTCCACCGTCCCCCGCGCGACGACGCGCGCGTCGACGATCAGGCCGTTCGCGTCGAGGCGTGCCACGAACGACACTTCCCGCCCGAGAGCGGCCGCGATCTCGGCGCGCAGCAGCTCGCGCACCGCGGGCGCGAGGCGCTCGACGCTCATGTTTTCAGCTCGCGCTTCTTGGCTGCCGGGAAGAGCACGTTGTTGAGGATCAGCCGGTAGCCCGGCGAATGCGGATGCAGCGACAGGTCGGTCGGCGGATCGCCGATCTGGTGCTGCTGGTCCTCCGGATCGTGGCCGCCGAAGAACGTCCACGTCCCCTTGCCGTGGTTGCCGTTGATGTACTTCACCCAGGG
>QHTS01000320.1 GCA_003220905.1 Gemmatimonadota bacterium
CAGCGACGCGCCGAGGCGGCGCTCAAGGCGTGCGTGTTCACCGACGAGCTCGTTCCAGTCCCCCTCCCCGACGGCACCACCTTCGCGAGGGATGAGTACCCGCGGGCGGGCACGACGCTCGAGAGCGTCGCGAAGGTGAAGCCCGCGTTCACGAAGGATGGAACGGTGACCGCGGCGAGCTCGAGTGGGATCAACGATGGGGCGGCGGCCTTACTACTGACGGGGAAGGACGGGGGAGGACGGGGGAGGTTGACGCCGCTGGCGCGGGTGGTCGCGACGGCCGTGGCTGGAGTCGATCCGAGCTGCATGGGGCTCGGGCCGATCCCCGCGACCCAGAAAGTCCTCCAGCGCTCCGGCCTGACGGTCGAGCAGATGGAGCTGATCGAGCTGAACGAGGCCTTCGCGGCGCAGGCCATCGCCTGCATCCGCGAGCTTAGGCTCGATCCCGCGAAGGTGAACATCTACGGCGGCGCCATCGCCCTGGGCCACCCCCTTGGCGCGACGGGCGCGCGCATCCTCACCACGCTGGTGCACGCCCTGCGTCGGACGAATTCGCGTTACGGTCTGGCAACCATGTGCATCGGCGTCGGCCAAGGGATCGCGATGATCGTGGAGCGGGTGTAATGGCGGCGTACGAGCGCGTGCTGGTGGACATCGCGGGGGGCATCGGCACGGTGACCCTCAACCGGCCGGAAAAGCTCAACGCCCTGGACCGCACCCTGTGCGACGAGCTGCGCGACGCCCTCGCCCTGCTCACGAACAGCGACGGCGTGCGCGTGCTCGTGATCACGGGCGCCGGCCGCGCCTTCTGCGCCGGCGCCGACCTCGGCGTGCTGGACGCGGACGGCTCGGCGCTCGTCGCGGCGGGCAAGGACGTGGCGCTCGCCCTCCGTGCGGCGCCGCAACCGGTGCTCGCGGCAGTGAACGGTCCCGCGGCTGGAGGCGGGGCGAATCTGGCGCTCGCCTGCGATTACCGGATCGCGTCGGACCAGGCCTCGATCGGCCAGGTATTCAACAAGCTCGGCCTGGTACCGGACTGGGGCGGCAGCTTCTTTCTGCCGCGGCTGGTCGGAATCTCCCGGGCGCTCGAGCTGGTGTGGAGCGCGCGCATGGTCCCAGCGCCCGAGGCGCTGGCGCTCGGGCTGGTCGACCGCGTCGTGCCGCACGCCGACCTCCCAGCCGCCGCCCGTTGCCTCGCCGCGCAGTGGGCCGCCCAGCCGCCCGGGGCGGTCCGGCGCGCCAAGCAAGCGTTGTATCGCAGCGAGGCCAGCTCGCTCGCCTTCATGCTCGACCTCGAGATCACTCAGCAGAACGAGCTGTTCGCCACCCCCGAGGCGCGCGAGCGCATCGCGGGGGCTTTACCTGCCAAGAGGAGCCGCTGATGGTCCGCAAGCTCAACAACTTCGACGAGTGGATCGACTATTTCCGCTCCTGGCAGGATTCGATCGGCCTGCCGCAGGGTGAGATCCGGAAATTCACGTTCGAGGCGAAGTTCGGCGAGCAGGACGTACCGCACATCGAGTTCGGCCATTACAAAGGTCAGCGCAAGTGGCCGACGGTGATGCACATCCCCGACCAGCGGATCCGGGACGCGCTCCTGAACCTGATCGTATACCAGGGCGACACCGAGTTCGCCTCGGTGGAGCAACAGCGCACCCTCCTCACGCACGCCCCGTCCGACTACGATCTGCTCGCGCTGATGCGGGTGATGACCGAGGAGATGCGCCACGGCTGGCAGATGTCGTACCTCCTGTGCAGTCATTTCGGCGACGAGGGAAAGCGTGAGGCGGCGAAGCTGCTCGAGCGTCGGGCGGACGAGGGGGAACGGCTGCTCGGGTCGTTCAACGAGCTGGTGGACAACTGGCTCGACTTTTTCACCTACACGCAGTTCATCGATCGCGACGGCAAGTTCCAGCTCACCATGCTCTCGGTGTCGGCGTTCGATCCGCTGTCACGCTCCATGAACCCGATGCTCAAGGAGGAGTCGTTCCACTTGGGCACCGGCAACAACGGGCTCCTGCGAATCGTGAAAGCGGGCAAGATGCCGCCCGAGGTGATCCAGCGCTTCTTCTACAAGTGGATTCCGACGGCGTTCGATCTCTTCGGCACGGACAACTCGTCGTCGGCCCACTGGGCCTACGTGTGGGGCTTGAAAGGTCGCTACGACGAGCGGGAGAACCAAACCGAGCCGGACAAGGCGAAGCTCAACGAGCTCAGCCGGGATCTGTACCGCCAGGAGATCACCAAGCTCGTGGAGCGGCTGAACATGTTCATTCCGGACCGAGACCGCTGGCTACGGATGCCGGACACGAGGTTCAACCGCAAGATCGGCGTGCACGCGCATCACCACTATACCGTGGATGGCCAGGCGATCGACGACCCCGCGAAGTACGCGGCGTACCTGAAAACGGTCCTCCCCCAGCCGGAGCACTACCAGACGGTGCACGACATCGAGAAGGAGTCGGGCTGGATCGAGGCGAAGAAGGCGGACAGCCTGCTCAAGTGAGCTCCTCCCTCCCCCGGCCGCTCGTGGTTGCGCACCGGGGCGCGTCCGCCCGCGAGGTCGAGAACTCGCTCGCCGCGTTCCGCGCCGCGGCGGCGCTCGGCGCCGACGCCGTGGAGCTGGATGTGCACGCCACGGCGGACGGCACCCTCGTCGTGCACCACGACGAGGCCATCGCGGGCCGCCGTATCCCGCAGCTCACCGCGAAACAGGTCGCCGAGCTGCGCCTCTCGAATGGCGAGCCGGTCCCCACCCTCGCCCAGACCCTCGAGGCGATCGGGCCGCGCCTGCGGGTGTTCGTCGAAGTGAAGTCCCTCCCACCCACGTTCGATGATCGATTGCTCGACGCGCTGCGCCGGGGTCCGAACCCCGAGGCCTACGCCGTGCATGCCTTCGACCACCGGATCGTCCAGCGCCTCGGAGCCCGGTCCCCCGCCCTGCGCCGAGGCGTGCTGAGCGCCTCCTACCCCGTCAGACCGCTCGTCGCGCTCGAGGACGCCGGCGCGACGGTCCTGTGGCAGGAGCGCACGCTGGTGGACCGGCCGTTGGTCGACGCGCTGCGCGACGCCGCGATGCAGCTCATCGTGTGGACGGTGGACGACCCGGCCGACATGGAGCGGCTGCTCGCGGTCGGTGTGGACGGGATCTGCACGAACCGGCCCGAGATCGGGCGCCGGGCCGTGGATGCGCAGGCCGCATGACCACAGGTCGGGTGACCGTGGTCGGCGCGGGCACGATGGGTCACGGCATCGCGTACGCGGTGGCGCTGGCGGGGTTCGAGGTCTGTCTCACCGATAGCCGGGCCGAGGTGCTCCCGCTCGCGCTCGGCCGACTGAACGATCTGCTCGCCGTCGCGGTGAAGCGCGGGAAGCTCACGGAGCCGGACCGCTCCGCTGCCGCAGGCCGGCTGCGCGCGGAGCACCAGTTCGCGCCCGCGGTGAGCGGGGCCGAGGTCGTCATCGAGGCCGTGCACGAGCACCTGGGCGTGAAGCAGCAGCTCTTCGCCGAGATGGAGCGGGCCGCGCCGCCGGACGCCCTGCTCGCGACCAACACCTCATCGCTCTCGGTCGCCGACATCGCCGCCGCCGTGCAGGAGCCCGGCCGCGTGGTGGGGCTGCACTTCTTCAATCCCGTACACGCGATGAAGCTCGTCGAAGTGGTGACGCACCCACGGGCCGCGTCGGCCGCGGTGGAGCGTGCCGTCGCCTTCGCGCGAGCCCTCGGCAAGGAGCCGATCGTGGTGCAGGACTCGCCGGGGTTCGCGTCCAGCCGGCTGGGTCTGGCCCTCGGCCTCGAAGCGATGCGGATGCTCGAGCGCGGGGTCGCCTCCGCGGAAGACATCGACAAGGCGATGGAGCTGGGATACAACCATCCGATGGGCCCGCTCAAGCTCACGGATCTCGTCGGCCTCGACGTCCGGCTCGCGATCGCGGAGTACTTGCACCACGCACTCAAGGAGCCGCAGTTCGAGCCCCCACAGATCCTGCGCGACAAGGTGGCGAAGGGGGAGCTGGGCAAGAAGTCGGGGAAAGGCTTCTACGCCTGGGGGTAGGGCGTGCTTGCCCTCGGCCGGCCCGGGGTTACCTTCTCCCGGTCACCGCCAACCGGTGAGCGATGGGCACATCCCCCATCATCGTGCGGTCCGAACCTGTCCGTCGTCCGCCTCCGGACGCCCCGAGCGCCCGGGATGCGGAGCTTGCCCAGGCGATCCGGCGCGGCGACGAGCGCGCGCTCGACCGCCTGCTCGCTCAGCGCTGGGCGCCGCTCGTGTCCTACGTCGCCGGTCGCGTGGGAGACGTGGAGCTGGCGAAGGACATCACCCAGGAAGCCTTCGTGCGGCTGTGGGAGCGCCGTCACGAGATCGACCCGAGTCGGTCGGTGGTCGCCTACCTCTACCAGGTCGTCCGGCGGCGCGCCATCGACGAGCTGCGTCGGGAGGCGGTACGGGCGCGCTGGGCGGAGCGGGAGCACCTCCACGCCTCGGAGGACACCGCGGGGGAGGCCCAGATGGGGCGGCTCACCGACCATGAGATCCTCGCAAGGGTGGGGCGAGCGATCGGCCAGTTGCCCGGGAGGCGCCGGGAGGCCTTCACGCTCGTCCACGTCCAGGAGCTTTCCTACCGTGACGCGGCGGAGGTGATGGGCATCGCCCCGCAAACGGTGGCGAACCAAGTGGCCGCCGCGCTGGCGCAGCTCCGGTGCGAGCTGAAGCAGCTGATCGCCGAGCCGACCGACGTGCCCTAGGATCTCGACGCCCGCCCCTCCCCGCGCCGGGTGGGGTTCCGGCCGGGTAGTATGATTTCCCGCCTCGCCCGTACTACAAGCATGATCCCCGCACGCACAGTCGACCCGCTGCTCGCCCGCTCGCTCAAGGGCGAGGCGTCACCGGAAGAGGAAGCGACGCTCCGCGAGTGGCGGCGCGCTTCTCCCGAGAACGACATCGAGTACCGCCAGCTCGCCCGCCTCGTCGCATGGGCGGCCCGCGTTCCCGAGCTAATCGAGGTCCCGCCGAGGCCTTCAGCTGCCGAGCTGATCGCGCCGGGTGGGCTTGGGCCGTGGGTGATTCCGCTGCGCCGCCGATTCTCGCGGCCCGGAATGGCGTGGCTCACGGCGGCGGCGGCGGCCGTCGTGGTGGTTGCGGGTGGCTTCGCCTACGCACAACTGCGCGGCCAGCCCACCGCTCCGCCAGGGCTGGGCATACGGGAGATCACGACGTCGAAGACCGAGGCGGCCACGTTCGAGCTGGCGGACGGGACCGTGATCCGGCTCGCGCCGTCCAGCCGGCTGCAGGTGCTCGCGGGTCGGAGCCGGCGCGAAGTAGCTCTGGAAGGTCGGGCTTTCTTTGCCGTTGCCCATGACGGTACTCCGTTCGTGATCCGGACTGCCGCAGGTGAGGTGGCGGTGCTCGGCACGCGCCTGGACCTGGAAGCGCGCGGCCGCGACCTGCGCGTGGTGGTCGTCGAAGGCCGCGTCGCCCTCTCGACGGCACGGCAGCGCACGCAGCTCAGGGCCGGAGAGATGGGCCGGGTCTTGAACGGCGCGGCCGAGCCGGTGGTCAAGGTGCCTGACGTCGATTCCTTCGTCGAATGGACCGGCACCTTCCTCGCCTTCCAGTCGACGCCGCTACACGACGCGGCTCGCGAGATCGAACGCGTGTACGGCTGGTTCCGGGACAAGAGTTTGGCCGAGGTCGTCGATGTGGTGTGTCTGGCTGTGGCGGCGCGTTGCAGCATCGAGTCCGGCGTGGTTCGCATCCTGCCGGAAGCTCACGGAGGTGGTCGATGAGGAACCGACAGTTCACTCTCGTGTCGTTGATCGCCTTGGCCTGTGGGGGCCGGGTGGCGGCGCAGACCGTGGAGTACGCACAGGCACTTCGCGTCGCGCCGGGACGGACGGACGGCGGGCTCTTGTCGCAGCGGGCGGAAATCGTCGTGCACGGCGTTCCGTTGCCGGAGGCGCTGGCGCTCCTGTCGGAGCAGGCGCGGGTGCCGATCGCCTTCAGTGCGAGCCTCCTTCCGGACCGGACTCACCGGGTGGATTGCCCGTGCCAGGCCGCGACCGTTGCGGACGCGCTCGATCACATGCTCACGGGCACCGATCTCGACTTCAAGGAGATGCACGGGCAGGTCGTCATTTTCCCGCGCCCGACCTCGGTCTCCACGGGCACGCAGCTCGCGTTGGTGCAGTGGCCCGCCGCAGACGCCGGTCGGCTGGAGATCCCGCTCGCCGAAGTGTATGCCGCGCCGTACCGGGCCCAAGGGACGGGAACGATTCGCGGGCGGGTCTTCGAGAGCGGGTCCGAGCGCGCCCTCAGCCCCGCCCAGGTGACCGTCGTCGGTACGGCGTTCGCCGCGGTCACCGACGCCGCTGGCCGCTACGTCCTGGTGAGCGTCCCGGCCGGTCCGCACACGGTGCGGGTCCGGATGATCGGGTTCGCCAGCGTCGAGCAGACGATTTCGGTGGCGGACGGCGATACGGTGCGGGCGGACTTCACGCTCTCCTTCCGTCCCATCACGCTCGATGAACAGGTGGTGACGGGCACGGCCGGTCCCGTATCCAAGCGGACACTTGGCAACGGGGTCACGACGATCAACGCGGCCGACATCATGGAAAAGGTTGTCAACATGAACGTGGGCGAGCTGCTGCAAGCCAAGGCACCGGGCGTGACGATCCTGCAGGGGAGCGGTACGCCGGGAGCGGCCAGCACGATCCGCGTCCGGGGCGTGACCTCGCTCAACGGGGCTTCTGACGAGCCGGTGATCTACATGGACGGGGTGCGGGTCAACGCGAGCCCCGGCGGTGCGTTTCGCAACAGCTACCAGCAACCGGCGCAAGGCATGACCGCAGGCGGAGGCCAGACGGCGTCCGCGCTGGACGCCATCAACCCCGATGACATCGAATCGCTCGAGGTGATCAAGGGTCCCGCCGCATCGACGCTGTACGGGGCGGACGCGGCGAACGGCGTCATTCAGATCATCACGAAGAGGGGGCGCGCTGGCGATCAGAAGCTTCAATGGAACGCGAAGGTTCGACTCGGAGAGACAGCGTGGGGCCTCGATCGCCGCACGAGCTTCAGCACATGTGATGCCAGTACGGCGGACCCGCTCGAGTGGCCTGGGTGCGTTGGTTTGGCGTCGGGAACGAAGCTCTCGGCGACCTACCTCGATGACGTGCTCCGGTCCGGCGATCTGCGGAACGTGTCGTTGTCGGTCCGGG
>QHTS01000322.1 GCA_003220905.1 Gemmatimonadota bacterium
CCAATCCGCTATCCGCCGGAGATGCAGTCGCTCCGGGTCGACGGCACCGTCCTCGTGGAAGCCGCGCTCGATGTGACGGGACACGTCGAGCCTGGGTCGGCGAAGATCGTCCAGAGCCCCAACCATGCATTCGACGAGGAGGCGCTGCGCGTGGTGCGTGGGTCGGTGTATCGCCCCGCGCGCAGTGAGAGTCGAGCAGTGCGAGCGGTGATCCGGCAGGCGATCAGCTTCGTCAACTATTAGTCGGGCGTGGCGGCAGGCCTGGGACGAGTCCTTCCAAGATAGGTCCGCACGAGCGGAGCCACACGCCCGCGCACCAGCGCGGACTTGAGCCGTTCCCGTTCGTCCGGTGTGACCTCCGCGAGGTACTGCTCCCCGCCCCCTGCTCCCTCTTTGATCGCGACAGGGATCCCGTCACGATAAAGGATCCGGTTCGTCGCAACCCCGGCGACCACGTCTCCCGGCGTCACGATCCCCACCAGGTTGAGGGGGTCGGCCCCGCTCACGGCCACCAGCTCCCCGCGCGGCTCCTCGCGCCGCACGCTGCGTAGCAACCCCACCGCTTCCGGCAGCGCGTACTGCTCCCCCGAGAACCCGCCCACGAATCGCCCGCCGCGAATCTCTCCTCGCGCCTCGAGCCGCCGGTACACCCGCAGGATGTCGCGCCACGGCGTGAGCAGCGCCTCACGCGTCACCAGCCGGCGGAACACCACCCCGCACCGGCGCAACAGCTGCCACGCTACCGCTTCCGCGACGGCCTCTTCTGGCAGCGGCGCCGGGCGTCGCACCCTCGACCACCGCCCTGCCGTTTCGACCCCGAACGGCGCCACGCGCCCTCGCCGCCGGAACCCGCCCCCGCCGATGGGGCGGCGCCGGTCGGACGGCACGAGCAGCGCCCGCAGCCCGGCGAAGCTGTCCGAGGTCACGAGCCCCCACGCGACCAGCTCACCGAGTCCCTTCTCCACCTCGGTGCGCAACAGGCCCGTCGCGTTCACGAGGTCGCCGAAGAACGACGCGCCCCGCTGGTCGAGCGCCTCGAGGACGGCTCGGGCTGAATGTGAGAGCGGGAGGTGCGCTGGATCGGACTGCACCGTCAGGGACTGCCAAACCGCTCCCCGCTCCCTGCGAAACAACGAAATCGGCGTCGTGCGGATCGGCCCCGACTTGTGGCCCGCCCCGTTCGACGGCGCCGCCGGCGACAGCCGGCCCCAGGCGATCGCCCCCGACAGACACAGACCGTCGAGCCACAGCGGGTCGTAGTTCCCGAGCCGCGCGGGGAGCAGGTCCGCCTCCCACGCCCCTGCCGGCGCCTCGTATCCGTCAAGCAACTCGAGCACGGCACCGAGCCCTTCCGGCCCCTCGGCCCGGGCGTCGGGGGCGGCGCGCTGCCACCGCAATAAGAACCGCATGAAGTCCGCCGCCGTGACCGGCTCGATCTCCTGGCGCAGCCGGTCGAGTGTGTAGCGGTGGACGCGGGCGAGCAGGCGCCGCTCGCACCACTCGAGGTCCGCGACGCCGGGACTGAACCGGCCGCGCAGCACGAAGCCCTCGTGCTCGAGGGCGCCGAGCGCGAAGTCCACGTCCCCGACCGGCACGCCGAGCGCCGTGGCTACGCCCTCGGCGGTGGTCGGACCGACAACCTCGAGCCGGCCGCGCACCAGCTCGCGCACCGCCTCCTCGCGCGTCCATGCCTGCGCGCGATCGCGCTCGGGCACGCTCAGCGCCGGCTCGCACCGAACACCCGGGAACACGGCCTCGAGCATCGGTAGCCGCTCGGCCGCTACCCACAGCCCTGGCCCGGCCTGCAGCACACCGGCACGCTCGGCCTTCACCAATTCCTCGAAATACCCCTTCCATTCCGCATTCCGCACTCCGCATTCCGCGCTCGTGAGGGCACCGCTGACGAGCAGGGCATCGTGTAGCTCGTCGGACGAGCTGACGTCGGGCCACGCCTCCTCCCGCACCCGATCGATCGCCGCCTGATCGAGCTTCCCGAGCTCCTCGGCGGTCTTCACGTCGAGCCCGCGCCGTGTGATCACCGCCTGGGTGCGGCGCTCTTCCAGCGGCGCGTCGTCGAGGAAGGCGTACGGCTTGGCGTTGATCACCTCGTGCGCGAGCGGCGACGGCTCCGTCGTGTCGCGCGCCACCAGCTTGAACTGTCCCGCCGCCATCCCCTCGAGCACGCCCTTCAGGCCGGGGAAGTCCATCGCTTCGAGCAGACAGTCCGCGATGGTCTGCTGCACCAGGGGGTGGTCGGGAATCTCGCGGTCCCCCACGAGGTTCTCGGGGCAGGCCAGCTGATCTGGGAACACGGCGGCCACCAGGTCCTCCGCGTCCATGCGCT
>QHTS01000321.1 GCA_003220905.1 Gemmatimonadota bacterium
TCGACGCCGGGCGCTTCCGTTCGGTGACCCGCGGTTTACATATAGAAACAATATGATCCCCATCGATCACCAGCCGGCCGGCTATTGGGCGACCAATCTCTACGCCAGCCCGCGCAAGCGTCCCAAGTCCGAAGCGCCGCTCAAGGATCTGCCGCCGCGCGCCGCCCAACGGTTCAGGCGGGCGCGCGAAGGCATCCGCGCGCTCCGGCACGTCACCGAGCAGGTGGTGTTCATGGGCACCGCCTGGAAATGGGTCTGGATGTACGAGGTCGGCGGGCGCAAGCTTGGTTACCTCCATCCCATGGAGACGGGCCTCTCGGGCACGTTCATTCTCACCGAAAGCGAGGAGCGCGAGCTCGCGGTGACCGACGGCCTCCCGCGCACGTCGCGGCACGCCATCCGCGACGGCCGGATCGCCGGCGGCGTGCGGTGGTGCTGGATGGAGTTCCCCGACCTGGATGCCGTCGACGCGTTCGTCTCCATCATTCAGCTGAAACATCAACTGCTGGCACGACCGGAATGACGGCGTTGTAGGGGCGCAGCAGCGGCGCGCCCGCGGCGCGCGCGGGGCTTGTGCGCCGTTTATCGCTGGCGCTACATTCCGGCGCCCGCAAGCCGTTTCACAACACAGACCGATACCATTCGCCATCGAGTGCTCTGGATGACGAAGCGGAGTGGTAGGGTCGGGACCGGGGGGGGCGTCGCGATCGCACTGCTGATCGCTTTCCCGGCCGCGGCACAAACAGGTCAGTCTGCGTCCGGCTACAAGGCTCCCGTCATCAGCGACACGGGGCGGCTGAAGGGTCCCCGCCAGCCCATCTTCTTCCGTCACGACATCCACGCCGGTCAGGATCAGATCCCCTGCCTGTACTGTCACAGCACGGTGACCATCTCGAGCGAGCCGGGGATCCCCGCGGTGCAAACCTGCTTCGGCTGTCATCAGATGATCGGCGGCTCCACGCCGTCCCATCAGGCGGAAATCAAGAAGGTGCGCGAGGCGTGGGCCGACAAACGGCCGCCCGAGTGGACTCGCGTGCACGCGCTCCCGGGCTTCGTGCGCTTCCCGCACCAGCGCCACATCAAGATCCTGGGCACCGAGAGCTGCATCACCTGCCACGGCGACGTGCGCTCCATGCCGCAGGTGTACCAGGTCGCCACGCTCAAGATGGGCTGGTGCGTCAACTGCCACGTGCAGCACAGCGTCTCGCGTGACTGCACCGTGTGTCACTACTGAGGCTCGACAGATGGACCGCAGACGGTTCCTGACAGTGCTGGGCGCGACGGGCGGCGCCGCCGCGGCGGCGTCGGCGTGCGACATCCACCCCGAGCCCACCGAGCACCTCGTTCCGTATACGGTCCCGCCCGAGAACCAGGTTCCCGGGATCGCCACGTACTACGCCACCACGTGCCGCGAATGCGCCGCCGGGTGCGGGCTGCACGCCAAGGTCCGCGAAGGCCGCGTGGTGAAGCTCGAGGGCAACCCGGAGTCGCCGATCAATCAGGGGCGGCTCTGTTCGCGGGGCCAGGCCGGGCTCCAGGGACTCTACAATCCCGACCGGGTCACCGATCCCATGGCCCGCGGTCCGAACGGTGAGTGGCAGAAGCTCTCCTGGGAGGACGCGATCGGCCGGCTACAGGCGAAGGTGAAGGAGGCGCGCGGCAAGGGCATTGCCTTCGTGACCGGGCTCGAGAGCGGGGCGTTCGGCGAGCTCGTCGACGCCTGGATGAAAGAGCTCGGCGGTCGGCACGTCACCTATGAGCCGTTCGCCTTCGAGGCGCTGCGCGAGGGCAACCGCCTCGCCTTCGGCACGCCGGCGATTCCCTGGTACGACTTCGCCAACGCGCGCTACATCGTGTCCTTCGGCGCCGACTTCATGGAGACCTGGCTCTCGCCGGTCGGCTACCAAAACGGGTTCACCCGCGCGCACGCCTTCGAGGGTGGACGAGACGGCTCGATGGCCAAATTCGTCTCGGTCGCGCCGCGCCTGTCGCTCACCGGGATGAGTGCGGACGAGTGGATTGCGGCCAAGCCGGGGACGGAGTTCATGCTGGCCCTCGCGATGGCGCAGGTCATCCTGGCCGAGCGGCTGGCCCCCACGCCGGCGGACGCGCGCGGCCTCGAGCGGTTGCTCCCCGCGCCCCAGCAGGTGGCGACGCTCGTCGGGATGGAAGCGCGCGATATCCGGCGCCTGTCCCGTGAGTTCGCCGCGTCGAAGGGCGGGCTGGCCGTGGCGGGCGGTGTGGCGACCCATTACGGGAGCGGCGCCCATGTGCTCGCGGCGTCGGTCAACCTCCTGAACTATGTCGCGGGGCAGGTGGGGAAGACCGTTAAGTTCGGGCCGAACCACGCCCTCGAAGCGGCCGGGTCGTTCAAGCAATTGACCGACCTGGTAGGGGACATGAGCGCCGGGAAGGTCGCGGTGCTGCTCGTGCACGGCGCGAATCCGGCGCACTCGCTGCCGGCCGCATTCTCCCAGGCGCTCGGCCGGGTCGGCTACCGCGTGAGCTTCTCGTCCTACCTGGACGAGACCGCCGCCGCGTCGGACCTGGTGCTGCCGGACCTGCATCCGCTTGAGCAGTGGAACGATTCGCGGCCGCGCACGGGCGTCTACGCGCTGCAACAGCCGGTGATGCAGCCCGTGTTTCCGAACGCCCGCCACTCCGGCGACGTGCTGCTCCAGGCCTCGGGCAGAGCGAGCAGCTTCAGGGAGTACCTGCAGGTCCGGTGGCGCGTGCTGCATCAGCGGTACGGCCGCGGCCGGGAGTTCGCCGACTTCTGGAGCGACGCCGTTCAGCATGGTGGAGTGTACAGCGACGCGCCCGTGCAGACCGTGCGGCTCGTTCCCGGAATCGCGCAGCAGCTGGGCGGCCTGGCCGGCACCGGAGGCGTCTCGGAGAAGCACGTACTGATCGTCTTCCCGTCGATCGCCCTGCACGACGGCCGGGGGGCGAACAAGCCCTGGCTGCAGGAGCTCCCCGACCCGGTGTCCAAAATCACCTGGCATGGGTGGGTGGAGGTGCATCCCGAGACCGCGGCGAAATCGCAGCTCGCCAACGGAGACATGCTGCTGCTCACGTCTCCGTATGGTGCCGTGCGCGCGCCCGTCTGGATCACTCCGGGCGTCCGACCCGACGTGCTCGCCGTCCCGAGCGGACAGGGGCACAAAGCGTACGGGCGCTATGCCAAGGACCGCTCGTTCAACGCGTTCGAGGTGCTGAGCGACCAACCCACGGACTTCGGCGGGCGCGCGTTCGCCGTCGGCGTCACCGTCAGAACGACCGGCGACCATCGCCGCCTCGCCACCGTCGAAGGCGACGCCCGGGAGCAGGGCCGCGACATCATCGAGGTGCTGCCGCTCGCGAAGGCGCGCGAATTGAAGCGCGGCGCCCATCCATTCGCCGAAGAAGAGACGCCGGCGTATGCTCGCAAGGCGCTCGAGGGCTGGGCGGAGGCGCAACACGAGAAGGCGTCGCTCGGGAACTACGCCGGCGAGCATCCACGCTGGGCGATGGCGATCGACCTGGCCAAGTGCACCGGCTGCTCGGCCTGCGTCACCGCGTGCTACGCCGAGAACAACCTCGCGACGGTGGGCGAGGAGCTCGTCACCCGACGCCGCCAGATGAGCTGGCTCCGCATCGAGCGTTACTACACCGGCGGCGGGGGGGGAGGGCACCCGGTAGGCGCCCTCGTGACGCCGATGTTGTGCCAGCAGTGCGGCAACGCGCCCTGCGAGCCGGTGTGTCCGGTGTACGCCGCGTACCACACGCCCGACGGCTTGAACGGCCAGGTCTACAACCGCTGCGTGGGGACGCGCTACTGCGCCAACAACTGTCCCTACAAGGTGCGCTATTTCAACTGGTACAACTACGCTGAGCAGGGCGGCGAGTGGGAGAGCTGGCCGGACCCGCTCAACATGCTGCTCAATCCGGACGTCACGGTGCGGGAGAAAGGCGTGATGGAGAAGTGCACCTTCTGCGTGCAGCGGATCCGGGGCGCCCAGAACCGGGCGCGGCTCGAGGATCGCAACGTGCAGGACGGTGACATCACGCCCGCCTGCGCGCAGGCCTGCCCCTCGGAAGCGATCGTGTTCGGCGACCTGCACGACAAGACGTCGCGGGTCGCGGCGCTCGCCCACGACCCCCGCGGCTATCACGTGCTCGCGGGGCTGAACACGCAGCCGGCGATCACGTATCTGGCCAAGGTCGTGCACGGCGCCGTGGCGGAGGCCTGAGACGATGGCCGAGACGTCCCCCTCCCGCGTCACCTACGACTTCGTCACGCGCGCCATCGCGCGGACCCTGGGGAATCCGGGGAAGGGGTACTTCGCCCTGCTCGCCGCCGCGGTCGCGCTGCTGGGCGTGGGGATCGTGTGCCTGCTGTTTTTGCTTCGCTACGGGCTGGGGCTCGCGGGCTACTCCCATCCGGTGTACTGGGCGGTCTACATCACCTGCTTCGTCTTCTGGGTGGGGATCGCCCACTCGGGTACGCTGATCTCGGCGATCCTCTTCCTGTTCCGCTCGGGGTGGCGCACTGCGGTGTACCGCACCGCTGAAGCGATGACGGTGTTCGCCGTGATGACGGCCGGACTGTTTCCGCTGATTCACATCGGTCGCCAGTGGTACTTCTACTGGCTGATCCCGTACCCCAACGAGCGCGGCCTGTGGCCCAACTTCAAGTCGCCGCTCATCTGGGATGAGTTCGCGATCGGCACCTATTTCACGGTCTCGACGGTCTTCCTGATCATGGGGCTGATCCCCGATATCGCCGCGGTGCGCGACGTCGCGACGGGCTGGCGCAAGAAGCTGTACGCGATCACGGCGCTCGGCTGGCGCGGCACCAACGAGCAATGGCGCCACTACGCCCGCGGCTATCTTTATCTCGCCGCCCTCGCGACGCCGCTCGTGCTCTCGGTGCACAGCGTCGTGTCCTGGGACTTCGCGATGGCCATCGTGCCGGGCTGGCATGCGACGATCTTCGCTCCGTACTTCGTCGCGGGGGCGATCTACTCGGGCGTCGCCCTGGTCATCACGCTCCTCGTGCCGATCCGGAAGTTGTTTCGTCTGGAAGACCTCATCACGGTCCACCACTTCGAGAACCTGGCGAAGCTCTGTCTCCTGACCGGCATGATCGTGGGCTACGCCTACTGTGTGGAGTACTTCACTGCGTGGTTCGGGGGGCACGCCGCCGAGCAGGCGGCGTTCTGGTATCGGGCGTTCGGGCCGTTCTGGTGGGCGAGCTGGACGATGATCATCTGCAACGCGTTCCTGCCGCTGCTGCTGTGGCGCAAGACCATCCGCACGAGCATCCTCGCCCTGTTCGTGATTTCGATCTTCGTGAACATCGGCATGTGGTTCGAGCGCTTCGTGATCATCGTCGAGTCGCTGGCGGGGGAGCCGTTCGAGCGGTTCGCCAACGCGACCTACAACCCGACGTGGGCCGACTGGGGCATCATGGCGGGGAGCTTCGGCTGGTTCTTCATGTGGTTCCTCTTGTTCGTGAAGAACTTCCCGGCGGTGTCGATCTCCGAGGTGAAAGAGGTGCTGCCCGCGCCGCAGCGCGGAAAGGCGAGGGTGTCCTGAAGCTCGCGAACCCGCTGACCGCCATCTTCCATCCACCGCCCACGCCGGGCGTGCTGGCTGTGTTCGGCCACCTCGACGCGACCGTGGACGCGATCGCCCAGCTGCGCCGGGGCGGTCATACCGATTTCACCGTGTACTCGCCCATCCCTCGGCACGAAATCGAGGACGCGCTCGACCAGCCCGTGAGCCCCGTCCGGATGTTCACGCTGATCGGCGGGATCGCGGGCTGTGCGATCGGCGCCTGGCTCACGCTGTACATGTCCTACGATTGGCCGATCGTATTGGGCGGCAAACCCATCGGCTCGATCCCGCCCTATGTGGTGATCATGTTCGAGATGACGATCCTGTTCGGCGCGCTGTCGACGATTCTCGGCATCGCGTTCAACGCGCTGTTCGCCGCGCGGAGGCTGGGGACGGTCGCCTACGATCCGCGCTTCACGAACGACAAGTTCGGCATCTTCGTCCCGTCCGAGCCGGCGCAGGCAGGTCAGGTCGAATCCTTGCTCCGCGGGGCGGGGGCGGAGGAGGTGCGGCGTGCGTAGGCTCGTGGTCGTCGCGACCGGCTTCCTCGCGCTCGCCGCGTGCAACCCGGACGACGTGGTGCACCGCGTCGGGTGGTTCGCGACCATGCGACATCAGCGCAGCATCAAGCCGTACGCGCGACCGATCCCGCCCGTCCCCGGCACCGTGCCGGTGACCGGCGGGGAGCCGCTCATGAGCTTGCAGACCGCCGACCGGCTGGCGAATCCCCGGACCCGCACCTCGGAGTCGATCAACCGCGGCCGATTCTTGTACGAGACGTATTGTCTCGTCTGCCACGGACAGATGGGCCGGGGGGACGGCCCGATCTCGTCGGCGGCGGGGGGGCCCTTCTTCGGGGTGCGCTCGCTCGTGAACGACACGATCGCCCGGC
>QHTS01000323.1 GCA_003220905.1 Gemmatimonadota bacterium
GAAGCCGGTCCGGACGCCCGAGAGGAACACGACATCTGTATTGGAACCCTGGGTCTTCATTGGGGGGAAGCTCCACGTGAGACGAGGGGAATATCGGGGGGATTGTGGGGGGGCGGTAGGGCGAGGGGTCCCGATGCCGTTGAAATGGACGTTGTTCCCGTCGGGGACTCGCGGCGGAAGCCGCGGCTCGGCCCTGCCGCTCAAGCGGCCGAGTCAGGCCCGTTTACGGGCAGACGCCGAGCCGCCCAACAGGACTCCCTGCGGTCGCGAGTTCACTCGCGCCCACGACGGCGACGCCACGTCCAGGTGAAGTACACGGGCGCCCCCGTGGCCACGATGCCGAGGCCGATCAGAGCCTGCACCGGCCGCGCGACGATCGTATTCCCGACGATCGCCGCCGCGGCGGCGATGAACAGCGCGGGTGTGACGGGATAGCCGGGGACGCGAAACGGGCGAGGTGTGTTCGGGCGGCGCCGGCGTAGCACGAAGACACCGGCCGCGGCGAGCGCGGCGAATATCCAGCTCGCGAACACGACGTACGTGAACAGCTGCTCGAACGTGCCGCTCAGGGCGAGCAGCATCGCCCACAGGGCACTGACGGCGACCGCGAGGGCCGGGGTCCCGAACTGGGGATGCACGGCGGCGAGGGATCGGAAGAACACGCCGTCGCGCGCCATCGCGAAGTACATGCGTGGGCCCGTGAGCGCGAGCCCATTCGCGGCGCTGAAGATCGATACGAGAATGACCAGCGTGACGAGCCTCGCCGCACCGGAGCCGAACAGGGTGCGCACCGCGTCGGCAGCCACGCGGTCCGTGGCGGCGACGCCGGACGCCCCGAGCGTCGCCACGTAGCCGGCGTTCGCGCTGAGATAGATCGCCACGAGCGCCGCCGTCCCGAACCCGATCCCCCGCGCGAAGGTGCGCTGCGGGTCTCGGGCCTCCCCCGCGGAGTTGGTCACGTTCTGCCACCCTTCGTACGCCCACAGGACGCCAAGCAGCGCCACGCCGGCGGCCGAGAGCGACGCGAGTGAGAGCGGCGTCGTGAAGGCGCGCCCGTCGGCGCCGTGAAAGCCGTCGCCCAGGGCGAAGCCGGCCACGGCGAGCGTGAAGATCGCCGTCACCTTCAGCGCCGTGCTCCAGTTCTGCACGGAGGCCGCTTGGCGGACGCCCCGGATGTTCACGGCGGCCACGGCGGCGATCATGGCGACCCCGGCCAGCTTGTGCGCCGCCGGCGCGAGCGGGACGAGCTCACCCAGATAGTTCGCGAACGCCACCGCGAGCGTCGCGGTCGAGCCGGTGTTGATCGCGAGGAACAGCGTCCAGCCGAGCAGGAAGGCGGGGAGCGAGCCGAACGCCTCGCGCACGTAGACGTAGCTGCCGCCGGCGTCGGGCAGCATCGCGCCGAGCTCGCCGAAGGTGAGCGCGCCGAGCAGCGCGAGCACGCTCCCCAGGAGCCAGACGAGCAGCGCCACGCCGAGGTCTCCACCGGATTGGCGCAGCACCGCGCCCGGCACCGTGAAGATCCCCGAGCCGATCGTTGTGCCGACCACGATGAGAACCAGGTCGCGGAGCGTGAGGACGCGGGCGAGCTCCCGTGAGGCCGGCGGCGCGGACACCTCAGAGCTGCGCCGCGATGGCCGCGGCGACGTCGCGGGTTCCGGCCGTCCCGCCGAGATCCGGCGTCCGTACTCCGGCGGCGAGCGTCGCCCGTACCGCCCGCTCGAGGTCGCGGGCCGCCCCGGGAGCGCCGAGCTGCTCGAGCATCAGCGCGCCGGTAAGCACGGCCGCCATCGGGTTGGCGATCCCCTTGCCCGCGAGCGGCGGCGCCGAGCCGTGCACGGGCTCGAACAACCCCGCTCCCCCCCGGCCAGGGTGGAGATTGGCGCTGGCGGCGAGCCCCAGCCCGCCGACCAGCGCGGCGCCCAGATCGGACAGGATGTCACCGTACAGGTTGTTGGTCACGATGACCTGGAAGCGTTCCGGCTCGCGCACCAGCTCCATTGCCAGGGCGTCCACGTAGCGGTGCTCGGCCTCGATCCCGCCGAACTCCGCGGCGACGCGCTTGAACGTCTCCTGCCAGATCTTGTGAGCGGGCACGGCGTTTGCCTTGTCGCTCATCGTAACGCGGGCCTTGCCCTGATCCTGAGCCCACGCGAAGGCGGCGCGGATGATGCGTTCCACACCCTTCGCCGTGTTGATTTCTTCGGCGACGTACTCATCCCCGCCGATGCGCCCCCGGCCGAGATACACGCCCTCGGTGTTCTCGCGGAAGATTACGAAGTCGATACGGCGACCGTTCCCCCGCAGGGGGGTAAGGTCGGGATGGAGCAGCGTCACGGGCCGAAAGTTGACGTACAGATCGAGCCGGAACCGGAGCCCGAGCAAGATGTCCCGCGCGTGCTCGTTGCCCGGCACCCGCGGGTCCCCGATCGCGCCCAGCAAGATGGCGTCCGCGTCGTCGCGCAGATGGTGGAACGCTCGGTCTGGGAGCGTTTCCTTGGTCTTGAGGTAGTGATCGGCCCCGTACGGCAGGCGCTCGAGCTCGAGGGTGAGGCCGTGCCGTGCGGCGGCCTGCTCGATGGGCTCGAGGGCTGCATCGATGACTTCGGGCCCGATCCCATCCCCTGGGATCACGGCGACTCGGCGCCTGGCCGTCCGACCGTCCGACCGTCCGACCGTCCGACTCATTCAAACCCCGTCGCGCGGCCGCAGCTCACACAGTAGCTCCAGCCCACGTCGACTTCACCGCCGCACGCCGGACAGCGCAGCTCTCCCGAAGGCGGCTGCCCGCACTGGGGGCAGAAGTTCACCTTGCGGCTGCCGGGGAGGGTTTCGCCGCAGTAGGGACACTGGCGCGGCGTCTCGCTCTGCTCGGCGAGCTCGAACGCCGCGCCTGCGAGCGGCGGCTTTTCGAGCTGGTCTTGCTCCCGATCGGCGGCCTCCGCCGATTCGGGCGGTGGCGCCAGCGGGGGCGGCGGCGGTGGTGCGTAGGCCCGATCGCCCCGCAGGGACCGCTCGGCGGCGAGCCGGTTGAGGC
>QHTS01000324.1 GCA_003220905.1 Gemmatimonadota bacterium
TAGAGCGGGAGAAGGCCCGTGCGAATGCCCCGGGAGACTGCCTCGGTGCGGGAGCCCACGCCGAGCTTCGCGAGCACCGAGGCCAGATGGTATTTCACCGTATGCGTGGACAGAGCGAGCTCCGCCGCAATTTCCTTGTTGCCCAACCCCTGCGCGACGAGGCGCAGCACATCCAGCTCGCGCGGCGTGAGGGCGACGCCTTCCTGGGGCAGGGTAGCCGGTGCCGCGGTCGCGATCACCCGCTCGCTCACCACCACATCGGCCTCCTCGGCCTCGTTCACGAGCACGATCTCCGGATCGGCCTTGACGAGCGCCGCGAGCCGGCGCCGCGTGACCGGATCGGCCACGTCGAGGTGGACGCGCAGCTTCACGTGAGCCCTGAGAGCAGGCGCTCGACCTCCGGCGCCGGGACCGCGAGCGCCACACTGGACACGACCATCGCCGCCACGCCGATCACCCGGCCCTGTGCGTCGGCGAGCGGGCCGCCCGAGTTCCCCGGCGCGAGACGCACATCGGCCTGGACCCAGACGAGCGAGCCCTTGCCGTTCAGCCCGTACCCGCGCGGCAATGGGCTCACCGCCTGCAGCACGCCCACGCTGACCGCGTCCCTCACGCCGAACGGATGACCCACCGCGAAGACCAGGGAGCCGGGACGCAGGGCGTAAGGATCGCCCGCGACGGCCGCCGGCACGCCGGCCCCGGCGGCCCGCACCACCGCGATATCGCGCTCGGCGTCACGACGAACCACCTTGCCCGGCACGGCTCGGCCGTCGGGCGTCACGATCGTCGCCTGGGAGGCTGTGACGACGTGCGCACTGGTCACGAACAAGTCGCCTGACCAGGCGATCGCCGCCCCGCCGGCCGCACGGCGACCCTTCCGTCCATTTGCGATCCCGACCACACTGGCCCGGAGCCGTTCCGCCGGGTCACTCAGGAACGCTGCGCTCATGGTCGTCATCGCGCTCTGCGTGGCCGCTCGTCGATGACGACGTCCACCGATACGGGCTGGCCCGCACGTACCACTTCGAGCTTCAGCTTCTTGCCCACGACATCGCCGCCCAGCACGTCGAGCAGCTGGTCGAAGCCGTCAACGTCCTTGCGGTCGATCGCCACGACGATGTCGCCGACCAGGAGCCCCGCCCGGGACGCTGGCGCGTCGGGCTCGACCGACAGCAGGAGCAGGCCACCTTCGCGTTTCAGTCGCTGCTGCGTCGCCGGGTCGAGCCGCACCGGCTGCATGGCCGCGCCGATCCAGCCGCGCGCGACGTAGCCGCGCTCGAGGAGCTGCGTCATCACCCGGTTCACCGTGGCGACGGGGATCGTGGTCGCCAATGTCCGGCTCAGGCCGCCCGAATTCACGCCGTGGATCCGCCCCGCGGCGTCCACCAACGGGCCGCCCCCGAAGCCGGGGTAGATATCGAGGTCCGACTGGAGCCAACTATCGATCTCGCCGCCCTTCCAGCAACGCCACTTGCCGCCCGTGGCGCTCACGGCGCCGAACGCCGCGCGCGGGCCGCCCGCATCGAGGCGCGCCAACGCCAGCACCAAGTGTCCCGGACGCAACGTGGCCGGATCGCCGAGCGTTGCCACGGGCAGTGACCCGGACCCGATGCGCAGGACCGCGAGGTCGGTGCCGCGGTCGCGCCCCGCCAGCGTCGCCGGGATATGCCGGCCGTCCGGGAGCGTGACCTCGATGTCGTCCTCCCGTCGGATGGTGCCGTCGGTGGTGACCACCACGCCGTCTTTCCAGTGCACGCCGGTGGACGGCAGGCGAGGCCGGGCGTGGACGGCGACGAGTGCGGCGCCGGCCGTGGCCACGGCATCGGCGAGTTGTTCGGAGAGCATTGCCAGGGTCGTACGGTCGTCAGTCACGGGCTCCGCCTTTCGAGAGTTTAACTGCCTCTCGAACCATGCCAGGGTCCGCGACGGCGCACCATCCGCCATTTGGCCAGGCTAGCGGAGCGCTGTCCAAAGTCCTGTCGTAAACGGCGCAATCCCGGAGCCGAACTGGGTGCAGATCGCGGGCTAAGCGGGTAGAATCAGCACTACACACTGGCGATGGATGATTATGTCGTTTCGCGCGCCTGCGTTCACCCTCTTGCTTGTCCTTCCTGTGGCGCAGGTGGCGGCGCAATCGAAAGAATTGCGCATCGGCGTTGACCGTCGCGTCGAGCTGGTCGCGATCATCTTCAAGCTCGCCGGCAGTGAGGAGTTCAGTCCGACCCACCTTCCCCAGTACAGCGCCGACATCGACCAATTCTTTGGAGCGCAACGCAACCACCAAGCGGTGACGCTCGCTCGTGGATTGCGCGAGCGCTACGGCGTGGGCCAGGCGCGGGTGATGGCCATCCCGATCCGGTTGACCGATCCGCCCGAGCTCAAGGAACGCGTTCCATTCGACTCGAGTGGAGGATGGCCCGCGCCCCCCGCCGAAACCC
>QHTS01000325.1 GCA_003220905.1 Gemmatimonadota bacterium
AGCGCATCGAGGTCCGGAACTTCGACTGGGACTCGACGTCGCTCGACGGCCGGGTGACGACCACCCTGGTGGCGCTGCGCCCCGGGCTCGACTCCGTGATCCTGGACGCCGGCCAGCGGCTCGCGGTGACGCGCGTGGGCGACGCCCGCGGGACGACGCTGCGCAGCACCGCTCACGGAGACACACTGGTGGTCTACCCGGCGCGCCCGGTCGCCTTTCACGACACCCTGCGGTTCTCCATCGACTACCACGCGCGCATCGACAACGGCCGGGGGCTGACATTCATCCAGCCGGAGGGCCGGGAGCACCGGCCACAGCAGATCTGGAGCCAGGGCGAGGACGACGACAACCACTTCTGGTTCCCGACCTACGACTTCCCCAACGACAAGATGACGTGGGAGCTCACCGCCACCGTGGCGCAGCAGTACACCGTGGTCTCCAATGGCCGCCTGGTGGCCGACCGGAAGAACCCCGACGGCACCCACACCGTCACGTGGCGCCAGGATCGGCCGAGCGCGACCTATCTCGTGTCGCTCATCGTCGCGCCGCTCGTCCGGCTGGCCGATACGTGGCGCGGCATACCGGTCGAGTACTACGTGTACCGCGCCGACTCGAGCCGCGCGCGCCGCTTGTTCGGCGTCACGCCGGACATGATCGACGTGTACTCCCGCCTGACCGGCGTCCGCTACCCCTGGGCCAAGTACGCCCAGACGACGGTCGCGGATTTCTTCGGCGGGATGGAGAACGTGAGCGCGACCACGCTCGTGGACTGGCTGCCCGACGAGCGCGCCTACCTCGACCGCCCGTGGTATCAATGGATCCTGATTCCCCACGAGCTGGCCCACCAATGGTTCGGCGATTACGTCACCCTTGAGAACTGGGCCAACATGTGGCTCAACGAGGGCTTCGCCGAGTTCCTCCCAGGGCAGTACTGGCGCGTGAAGCTTGGCCCCCGCGCCGAGGACGACTATTACCTGGACGAGTACCACCAGTACCTCCAGATCGACCGGCGCCGCCGCATGCCGCTGGCCGCGCTCGGCTCGAACAACGTGTATCCCAAGGGCGCGCTGGTGCTCCGCATGCTGCTCCGGTACCTGGGTCCCGAACGGTTCTGGGCAGCGCTCCATCTCTACCTCACGCGCCATGCCCTGGGAAACGCGACCTCCGACGATCTGCGCCAGGCCGTGCTCGACGCGACGGGCGAGAATCTCGACTGGTTCTGGAGCCAGTGGATCTACGACGCGGGGCACCCCCGGCTCGGGGTGACGGCGGCCTACGACACCGCGTCCCGGAAGCTCACGCTCACGGTGAAGCAGACGCAGACGGACTCCGGCATTGGAGACAGCACCGGCCTCCACTTCGAGACCCCGAAGGTGTTCCGCATGCCGGTGACGATTCGCGTGGGGACCGCGACCGGGGATGTCGTGCGGCGGGCCGAGCTCGCGGCCCGGGAGCAGACGATCGAGATTCCGGAGCTCGCCGGCGCACCGACGATGGTGCTGTTTGACGACGGCAACACGATTCTCAAGGAGCTCACGTTCGACCAGCCGACGCCGTGGCTCGCCACCCAGCTCAAGCGGGATCCGGATCTCTGGAACCGCCAGTGGGCCATCGAGCAGCTCGCGCAGCGCCCGACCGATGCCGCGGCCGTGGCGGCGCTCGCCGAGGCCGCGACCGGAGCCGACTACTTCCGCACGCGCGCGGGGGCGGTCGCGGCGCTGGCCGAGCTACCCGCGGCGAGCGCCGCCGCGGCGCTCGAAGCCGCGCTGCGGGACACCTCGGCGCAGGTACGGCGCGCAGGCGTAACGGCGCTGGGCCAGCTCGGGGGTGCGCGCGCCGCCGAGCTCGCCCGCGCGACCTTCCGCAACGACTCGAGCTACGAGGTGCGGGCCGCGGCGCTCACCGCGCTCGTCCGCACCGACTCCACCGCGCGCGACAGCGCCATCGCCTGGGGGCTCGCCACGCCCTCGTACCAGGACGTGATCCAGGAAGCAGCCTACCGGCTCATCGCGCAGACGGGAGATACCGGCGTCGTCCCGCGCATCGAAACGCTGCTCGGCAGGGACCGCCTCGCCGCGCACGTGCTGGCGGCGCTCGCGAGCCGCGGCAGCGCCCACGCGCTCGACGTGCTCGCCGCTCACTTGAACGATGACCGGCGGGCGGTGCGGCACTGGGTGGTCGAGGCGTTCCAGTTCACGCTGCCGCGCCAGCTCGGCGTCCCGCGGCTGCAGGCGGTCGCCGGTACGCTCAAGTACGCGGACACCCGGAAAGACGTGGAGGCGGCGTTGGAGCACCTGCAGAAGGCCGGCTCGGACGACGAGTAGGCGTCAAGGTCTTCGGAAGAACCGTGCGAGCCCCGTCACCTGGGCGAAGCCCTCCCACGTGCGCGGCAACCGCGGATCGTCCTGAATGTACGGCCGGCACTGTTGGGGCTCGACCCGCACCTCGTGAGCGTTGGTCAGCCTGTAGTCCCGTTGCAGGAGCTGCAAGTCTGGTCCGTAATAGGAGTCGGTGATCTCCTTCACGGGCGCGTCGTCGCAGGTGGTTTGGAACGAGCTCTGGAAGCGCCGGACCAAGACCGTGCGCCCGCCCTCGTCGAAGTAGTAAGAGTCCAGGACGAACCAGTCGCCGGATCGGCTCGTCGGCGACTCGGAGGCGAAGCGGACCTTCCCGCCGGCGACTTCCAGCACGGCGAAACTCACGTCGGTCTCTTCGGGCCAGGCACTGGTGTCGCGGACCGTGACGATGCTGTCGCCGACGGCGGCGAACAATCGCGGCCGTGGTGCGTTGCCGCTCAGCTCCGAGTCGATCCGCAAGCGCAGCGCCCTGATCTGGCGGACGCGCGCCGAGTCGGCCCCGGTACGCGCGGACACCGCACGGGTCTCTGAATCCATGGCTGTGCTCCCGGTGTCGCGCGCGACCTGAGGAGCCCGCTGTTCACCGCTGGAGCGCGGCTCGCCTCTCGAGCACGCACAGGCGAACACGATTGCCACGACACATCCGTAGACCCTTGCCATGGTTAGTCCCCTTGCACAGCGGGTAGAGCGCTTGCGGCGGAGCGCCTCCACCAGTACAGCGGCAACCCCGCGAGGATCAGCGCCACGCCCACGGCCGAATCACCGGGCTGCTCGGCGATGGTGTTTCCCACGAGCCAGGTCGCGAACGCGATGAACACGAGCGGCGTGACGGGATATCCCCACGTGCGGTAGGGACGCGGGAGATCGGGTGCCTTCGCGCGGAGTCGGACCACCGCGCCGCAGGCCATCGCGTAGAACAGAAACTGCGCGAATATGACGTACGTGAAGAGCTGATCGTAGGTGCCCCACACCGTTAGCGCGATGGAGATCGCGGCCTGCACGACGAGCGACGGCGTCGGCGTGAGGAATCGCGGATGCACTCCGCCGAGCCACGCGGGCAGAACGCCGCCGCGCGCCATCGCATAGGGAACCCGGGCGGCGGTGAGCACGATGCCGTTGTTGGCACCCAGCGTCGAGACTAGAATCGTGGCGGCGACGACCGCCGCCCCGGCGCGGCCGAGGGTGACCTGAGCCGCATCCGAGGCGACGAGGGAAGACTGGGCCATCCTGGCCGGCGACAGCACGTACGTGTAGGACGCCGTGACGAGGCAGAACAGCGCGATCACGATCACCGTCGAGAGGATGATCGCGCGCGGCAGATTCCGCCCGGGGTCTTTCACCTCCCCGCCGACGTAGCACACTTCGATCCAGCCGTCGTACGCCCACAGCGCAGCCACCATCGCCACGCCGAACGGCCCGATGAGGCTGCCGACGCCGACTGCCGGCCATACCGGCTGGAAGTTCTCTCGCCTGCCGCCGGGGAGGGCGAAGCCGACCACGATGAGAAGCGCCACGAGGCCGATCTTGAGCAGGGTGAGCACGTTCTGCGTGAGCGTTCCGGGCTTCACGCCCACGCAATTGAGCACCGTGAGCGCCACGATCGAGGCCACCGCGATCAGCTTGATCCCCCACATCCCCAGCGGAACGAAAAATGCCAGGTAGGTGGCGAACGCGACGGCGATCGCCGCGATCGAGGCCGGATTGATGACCACGCCGCTGGTCCACCCGAACAGGTATCCCCACACCGGGCTGTAGGCTTCCGTGAGGTAGGCGTACTGCCCGCCCGACTTCGGCATCGCCGCCCCGAGCTCCGAGACCGACAGGGCCCCGAGGAGCGACACGACGCCGCCCACCACCCACACCAGAATCGTGAGGGACGACGCGTGCAGCTGCTGTGCGATGGCCGAGGGGACGAGGAAGATGGCCGACGCAATCATCGTCCCGACGTTGATCATCGTCGAATCGAGCAGCCCGAGCTGGCGCTTGAGGTCCGCCATCAGCGCTTGAGCCAGGTCCGGTAGGCGTGCTTCAGAAGCTTCTGGAAGTGGTAGACGCCTTCTTCGAATCGCACGGAGAAGCGGCCTTTGTCGTACGCCCGGGAGCCGAGGCCCTTTTGCACCCGCTCGCAGATCTCCGCGTCCTCGTGCTGCACCTTGTCCGAGAACGCGATGTCGGCGTCGATCCGCTCGCGCGCCGCGGATGACGCGACGTCGTCGTAGTAGTAGCGGAAGATTACCTTGCAGCGATCCGGCGCGACCGGGATGACCAGGTTGGACTGCAGCCGCCCCGGCACGACGTTGAGCATCAGGTTCGGGAAAACCTGGTAGTACAGCGCTTCCCCACCGCCGGCGGTGTAGACGTTCGAGTCCCCCGTCAGCGGGCCCACCTGCACCGAGTACCAATCGTGCACCTCGGTGACGTATCCCTCGTAGTCGTACAGCGAGTACAGCTCGGGATGCACGTAGGGCACGTGATAGCCCTCGAGGTAGTTGTCGACGTAGACCTTCCAGTTCGCCTGCACGTCGTAGTCGACTCGGCGGGCGAACGTGAGCTTACCGATCCGGGTCGGCGCGACACGTTCCCTGATGTCCTCCAGGTATGTCTCGAGCGGCTTGGGGCGCACGGCCAGGCTCACGAACACCAACCCTTCCCACTCCGCGAGATGTACGGGCGTGAGGCCGTAGTCGCGCTTGTCGAACAGCTCCACGCGATTGAAATGCGGCACGCCCCGCAGCACGCCGTCGAGCCGATACGTCCAGCCGTGGTACTTGCAGATCAGCATGTCCGCGGTGCCGTCCTTCATGGCGAGCGGCCCGCCGCGGTGCCGGCACACGTTGAAGAACGCGCGCAACGCACCGTCCTTGCCCCGCACCACGATGATCGGCTCGCCCGCGACCTCGGCGATCACGTGGTCGCCGGGCTGCCCGAGCTGATGAGCGTCGGCCACATGCTGCCACGTGGTCGCGAAGATCGCGTCGCGATCGAGCGCGTGAAACCGCGGGTCCGTGTACCAGGCCGACGGGATCGTCTCCGCGCGCGCGAGGGGGCGGACCCGCAGATCGGCGGCCTTGAGCTTGAGAGGGGGAAACGAGCCGTTGTGAGGGCTCACGGATTGAGCCGGTTGTACCTCTTGAGCACTCCGCGCAGTCGGTCGTGCGGGAGGGCGTATACCGTGAGGTCGTCGGCGCCGGTCATCGTCTGGGCAGCGAGCATGGCGTTCACGATCGCCTCTTCGGTGGCCTGTACGGTCGCCTCGAAGAGGGGGGTGATCCGGTCGTTGGCGGCCATGGCGACCTGGGCGAGCCCGGAATCGCGCGAAGCATGCGGATTGGCCGTCGAGAACGCGATGAAGATGTCGCCCGACGAGTTGGACGCGACCCCGCCCAGCCTACCGACGCCGAGCGCGGCCCGCCGCGCGATGCGCTGCAGCTGGTGGGGAAGGAGCGGAGCGTCGGTGGCGACCACGATGATGATCGAGCCCACGTCGGGCGGGATGCCCGCAGCCGGCCCCGAGCGCGGGCCGCCGCAGGGGGCGCGGCACGGCACGAGGTCCGAAATCTCCTGGCCGACCGGCACGCCGGCAATGCGCAGGGAGCGGCGTCTCCCGTAGTTACACTGCACCAGCGCACCCACGGTGTACCCGCCGTCCGGCGGGTCCAGCCGCCGCGAGGCCGTCCCGATCCCTCCCTTGAACTGGTTGCAGACCATCCCCGTGCCGCCTCCGACGTTGCCCTCGGCGACGGGACCGCCGCGCGCACTGTCCATCGCGGCCCAGGCGTCTTGCTTCGTGACGTGAAAGCCGTTGATGTCGTTGAGCCCGCCGTCCCACGTCTCCGCCACCACCGGCAGCGACCATTCGTCGTGGAGCAGGCGTCCCCGGCGGACGACCCATTCGATCACCGCGTCGCGCACCACGCCCACTGAGTGCGTATTCGTGATCATCACCGGACCCCACAGGAACCCCGACTCCTCCACCCAGGTGGTGCCGGTCATCTCGCCGTTGCCGTTCATCGTGAACCAGCCGGCGAACACGGGGTCGTCGGAGTCCTTGCCGCGAGGGAAGACCGCGGTGACGCCCGTCCGGACAGGACCCTTCCCCACAACGAGCTTGCCGCTTCCCGCCACGAGGGTCCGGTGGCCGACTTCGACGCCGCCCACATCGGTGATGGCGTTGAGGGGCCCGGTCGTGCCTTCGAACGGGATGCCCAAGTCCCGGCCGCGCTCGGGCTTCTGGCCATGGGCCGCGCGTACGCCGGCGAGCACGCACGCGACGATGAGCAAGGCGAGCGTCATGAGTCAATTCGAACGAGGTGCGGTAGGATACGGGGCGACTGCAGCAGTGGCAAGGCGTGGAAACGACCGGGGGTAACGACGCGTCATGTGATCGCGCCCGATGTAGGGGCGCAGCGTGCTGCGCCCCGACTCAACCCCGGGACGATTCACGGTAAATTGTTGGCCCTATGACCGGCACCAGCTTCTCTGCCCCAAGCGCCTACTGGCAGGTGAGTCGTGCCCCGCGCTACAGCCTGCTGTTCGCGCTCCCGCTGCTGGTGTTCTACCAGGTGCTCGCGGTGCTGCTCGCGCACGGCGCGCGCTCGGTCCGCAACGGCGCGGACGTGATCCTGCAGGCCCTGTTCACAGCGGTGGCGGGCGCGTGGGGCCCGCCGCTCTTCATGGTCTGCCTGATCGGAGCGGGATTATGGCTCGTGACGCGCGACCTGCGCGCCCACGGATCCCGGCTGCGAAGCGGCGTGTTTGCGGCGATGCTGGGCGAGTCGATCGCGCTCGCGCTGATCTTCGGCTTCGCGGTGGGGAGTGTGACCTCTGGCGTGCTCGGCATGCTCCAGACGCTCGCCGTCCCTGGAGGACCCGAGATGGACTGGTGGACGCGGTTGATGGTCTCACTGGGGGCGGGGATCTACGAGGAGCTGCTGTTCCGGGTGCTGCTCGTGGGCGCGCTCGCCGCCGCCGCACGGGCCTTGCTCGGCTGGCGCCCCCTCACCGCCGGCGTCGCGGCGACCTTCGCCGGCGCCGCGATCTTCTCGGCCTTTCATTACATCGGCCCCTACGGCGACCGCTGGCAGCTCTATTCGTTCGCGTTCCGGATGGTCGCGGGGCTGTTCTTCTCGGGCCTGTATCTCGCGCGTGGATTCGGGATCACCGCGTGGACCCACGCCTTATACGACGTGCTACTTCTAATGATGCAGTAAGCAGTGTTTCAGACGGACAGAACATGCAAAGACTAGACGCACAGACGCACAGGGGTGAACAGCTGGTAGGATGCAGGTGGGCTTCCCTGACTCCTGAATCCTGTTCACCCCTGTGCGTCTACGCGTCTAGCTTTTGCCTTTCCCGTGCGTCTCTCTTGCTAGTTCCCGTAATCTGAATCTTTGGATTTTCCCCGTTGCCGTCTTCGGCAGCTCCTCCACGAACACGATCCAGCGCGGGTACTTGTACGGGGCGAGGCGCTCCTTCACGAACGCCTTGAGCTCAGCCTCGAGCGTCGGGCTCGCCGAGGGGCCCCGCGCGAGCACCACGAACGCGAGCGGCTTCACGAGCTCGTCTTTGTCCTCCGCACCGACGACCCCCGCTTCCACGACGGCCGGATGCTCGGCGAGCGCGCTCTCCACCTCCGCCGGCGATACCCACATACCGCCCGCCTTGATCATGTCGTCGGTCCGACCGGCGTACCAGAAGTATCCGTCGGCGTCACGGGTGTATTTGTCGCCGGTCCGCACCCACTCGCCTTCGATCGTCTGTTTGGTGCGCTCGTGCTCGTTCCAGTAGCACGAGCAGGCGCTATCCCCTTTCACGATCAAGTTGCCCACCTCGCCGATCGCCACGTCGTGGCCCGCGTCATCCACGAGCTTCGCCTCGTAGCCCGGCACCACGGTGCCGCTCGAGCCGGGGCGCACCGTGCCGCGGCGGTTCGCGATGAAGGTGTGGCACATCTCGGTTGAGCCGATGCCGTCGAGGATCTCGAGCCCGAACTTCTCGTGCCAGCGCTCGTAGATCGCCTTGGGCAGCGCCTCTCCCGCCGAGCTGCAGACCCGGACCGACCGGAGATCGTACAGCCGCTCGGCGTCCGGCACCTGCAGCATCGCCGCGTACGCCGTGGGGACCGCATAGAACAGCGTGGGGCGCTCCCGCGTGATGACCTCGAACACCTTCGCCGGCTCAGGGCGGCCCGGGTAGAGCACGGTCGAGGCGCCGACGTGGAACGGGAAGTACAGGGCGTTACCCAGGCCGTAGGCGAAGAACAGCTTGGCGACCGAGAAAGTGCGGTCCTCCGGCCCGATCTCGAGCACGTGCCGGCCGAACGCTTCGCAGCACACGAGCATGTCGTGGTGCAGGTGGACGGCCGCCTTGGGCATGCCCGTGGTGCCCGACGTGTACTGCCAGAAGGCGACGTCGTCCTTCGTCGTGACGGCGGGCTGGAGCTCGGCGCTCTCGGCCCCGACGAGCTCGGCATAGGCGAGTTGACCGGCCGCCGGCCGGCCCGCGACGACGACGTGCGTGAGCTCCGGCGACCGCGGGCGCACCTCCTCGACCGCGGCCACGAGCGGCTCGCTCGCGATCACGACCGTAGCCCGGCTGTCCCTCAGGATGTACTCGTAGTCGCGCGGCTTGAGCAGCGTATTGATGGGCACCGGCACGGCACCGATTTTCAAGGCGCCCCAGAAGCTCCAGACGAATTCCGGGGAGTCGTGCAGCAGCAGGACCACGCGCTGTTCTCTCCGCACGCCGA
>QHTS01000326.1 GCA_003220905.1 Gemmatimonadota bacterium
TATATCCGCACATAGTCCACTCGCATGGTCTGCGGGAAGACCGTCGTCGCATCGGGACGGCCGGGCCAGTACCCACCGACCGCCACGTTCAAAATCATGAAGAACGGGTGATCGAACACCCACCGCCCGGGCACATCCTTCGGAGTGATGGTCTTGTACAGCGTATCGTCGACGTACCATCGAATCGCCTCCGACTCCCATTCGACGGCATAGACGTGAAAGCTGTCGGCGAAGGCGCCCGCGCTCAGTTCATAGGTGCTGGTGACGCCCTGCGCACCCGAGTACCCGGGGCCATGCACCGTCCCGTGCACCCGGCGGGGTTCCTTGCCGATGTTCTCCATGATGTCGATCTCGCCGCACGCGGGCCAACCAACCGTGTCGCAGTTGTCGCCCAGTAGCCAGAAGGCGGGCCACAGACCCTGCCCGCGCGGGATCTGAATCCGTGCCTCCATGCGGCCGTACCGCCACGCGCCCAAAGCTTGGGTCTTCAGTCGGGCAGACGTGTAGTCACGGCTGCCGAACGTCTCGGGGCGAGCCTCGATGATTAGGTTGCCGCCTTCGACACGCGCGTTGTCGGTGCGGTCGGTGTAGAACTCGAGCTCGCCGTTCCCCCAGCCGTCGCCCCCAGTCTCCCGGACCCAGTTCCCGACCTCGAGGACGGTGCCGTCGAACTCGTCGTGCCACACGAGCTGCGAACCGGGACGCGATGATTCGGGAGTGCCAGCGAAGGAGCAGGACACGCCGACGACGAGGGCAATCCATGCGCGGCGAGGCGTCACGGGGGTCCGGACGGGAACTGGCAGAGCGGGCGACGGGATTCGAACCCGTGACGTCCAGCTTGGGAAGCTGGCATTCTACCCCTGAATTACGCCCGCGAAACCCCTGACTCGGCAGGAATTGTGCTAAGATTGAGCCGCTTTATCAATCCCGGCCTCACGATCGCTTGTAGCGCCAGGCCACGATTCCCGGCTGACCCGTCTTCAGCTTGAACGATTGGTTCGCCCCTGGATCGACGGCCGGCACGTCCTGTGGCACCGACGCCACGACGTTGCCTTTGCCGTCGACCAACTCGAACGTGAGCTTGATCGGGGGCGAAGGCTTGGAGTGGAAGTTCGTGAACAGGCCTTCCAGCGCGGCGCCCTGCTCGTTCGTGGTGAATGTGCCGACGGTGACTTCAACCGGGAGCGAGTCCGCCAAGGTGATGTAGTACAGCGCTGAGTCCTTCTTCCCCGCGAGCTGCCAGGCGCCCGCAAGCTTGGCGAGCGTCAGGCGGTTCATCGGATCGACCGCGAAGAGTCGCTGGGCGAGCGGCAGCACCTTGGCGGTGTCGTTGAGCATGAACGAGATGCCGGTCATGTTGTACAGCGCGTCGCGATGGTACGGGCTCTTCGCCAAACCCGCTTCGTAGGTCTGCACGCCAAGGCGGTACAGCGGGTCCGCCAACGCATGGAATTTCCGCATCGTGTCGGCCGCCGCGGGCTGACACCGCGCCGACAGCTGACGCCCCGTGAGCGTGGGGGTCTTCTTCTTCAGGGCCTTCGCGCACGCGGCATCGAGCTCGGAAGTGTCGGGCGCCTGCGGGATCCCGCTCAACACGGCTCCCGCCGCGCCGAACAGATCATCGGCGCTCGCCGAGTCCGCATGCGCCGGGATGGCCGCGTACAGCGCCATGGCGGAATCGCGCTGGTTCCCGCGCAGATACAATTCCGCCAGGCTCGCCATCGCCTGCACGTCGTTGGGATACGCTCGGAGAAACTCTTTGTAGGCCGCCGCGGCCTCGTCGTACCGCTTCTCGCTGTGATACACGCGGGCCACGTTCAGCGACGCTTCCCGTCGATCTTTCGCGTATTTCGGGTCGGATGCGGCCGACACGGCTAATCGGAAGTACTTCGCCGCCGAGTCCATACGCGTCGCATAGACGAGCGAATCCGTGTGGTACTTGGCGACGTCCGTCCGCTTGAGCGCCGAATCGGGTTCCCTGCGACTGACGAACAGGTTCGCGAGGTAGATGAAGCCCAACGGCTCGGCCTGGTAGATCTGGTTGGCGCGCCGAAACTCCGCGATCGCCGAGTCGGTGTTCCCCGCCTGCCACGCTGCCGCCGCGGTGTTGAAGACCGGCACCCATGCCTGGCGCCGGTACAGTCCGATGTCTTCCTTGCAGGTCGGTGCCAGCGTGAGGGCTTTTGTGAAGGCGGAGTCCGCGCCTCCGAGCTCGCCGGCCATCAGATAGTACCGGCCCAGGTAGTACCAAGCGGCGGGATTCTTCGCCTGGTTTCCGGTCGTCACCGCCTGCGTGAGGACGCGCTCGGCGTCCTTCAGGTCCTTGGTGCGCTGATCCGCAAACTTCGTGCTGAACGCGCTCTTCAGCGACTGCATGCCGCTGTTCACGAGCTGGTGGCCCGGCTTGATGTCGCACGCGGCGGGCAGCCAGATCTGCTGCGCCTGCGTGACGGCGGGCGCCCCCCCAAGGGCGGCGGCCAGGACGCACGCCGGAATCCCGAGGGCCTGCTTGAGGGTCATGCTCACTCCTTGGATTTGGCGACCAACGCCTCGGCGTCGCGCTGTGCGACCCGGGCGACCTCGAGCGGCGGCCGGCCAAGCGCGCGGGCCGCCGCGAGAACATCGTCGTACTCCGGTTTCACTCGCACGCCTTCCGCATCCGGCTGCTCCAGCACCTTCACCCGCACGGTGACGTCGGGCGTGAGCCGGACGGTCACCTGCCGGCGGGCCAGCGTCGCCCGCTCCGCCATCCAGCGGCGGACCCCCGCCGTTGTGCTGTGCCGGAACAGCGCGGCGGTCACCGCCTCCGCCACGTCTTCGGGCGCCACGACCTCCACCCGGAATCCGGACCGGCCCTTCTTCATCTGCACGGGCCACGTTTGCACGTCCAGGGCACCGGCGGCAACGAGCGCCTGCCGCAACGGCTCCACATACTCCGGGCTCATGTCATCCACGTCGGTGGCCAGCAGCGCTACGCGGCCGGCCTCCGCCGCCTGCTCGGCGAGGAGGATCCGCAACGCATTGGGATAACGCTTCGGGTTCCGCTGCCCCGCGCCCCACCCGCTTTTCATCATACGCCACTGCCCGGGTGGCGAACCCGCAGCGAGGACGCGCACCAACGCGGCCCCGGTCGGTGTCGTGGCTTCCCCCTCCACCGGGCCACCCGTCGCCAGCTCGACCCCTTCGAGCAGGATCGCCGTGGCCGGCGCCGGGACCGGCAGCCGGCCGTGCGCCGACTCCACCCAGCCGTTTCCCACGGCAACGGGCCAAGCGTACGCCGCTTCGACTCCGAGCTGCTCGAACCCCTCGATCGCGCCCACGATGTCGAGCACGGCATCCACTGCCCCGACCTCGTGGAGATGCACGTTCTCGGGTGCGACGCCGTGCACCCGGCCCTCGGCGTCGCCCACCAGCTGGAACGCCCGCACGGCGCGCTCCTTCACCCAATCGGATACCGGTGCTCCCTCGACGAGTCGCACCAGCTCTCCCACGTGGCGTCCGTGCGGTCGCTCGGGGATCGTGAACTCGACCTGCTTACACGCCACACCGCACCGGACGACGTCCCGAACCGTGACTCCCACGCCTCCGAGCCCCAACCGGCCAGGCAGCGCCTCGAGCCAGTCCTGCGGCACGCCGAGCGCAAGCAGCGCCCCCAGGGTCATGTCGCCGGAGATGCCGGCGGCCGGGTCTAAGATCGCGATGCGCATGTGTCTCAAGCGACGGAATATAAACGGGTTAGGCCCGGTAGAGCCACCCGGCGCCGGTATTGAAGATTACGACTCGATCGTCAGGGTGCAGCTCCCCCCGCGCCTTGAGCTCGACGGCTCCCGCGAACGAAGCCCCGCCTTCCGGAGAGGCATCGATGCCCTCGAGCGTCTGCAGGTCCCGGGCTGCCGCAGCGAGGAGCGCGTCCGTCACCGCCACGGCGCCACCCCCGCTCTCCCGCAACGCTCGGAGCATCAAACGATCCCCGAGGGGGGCGGGAACCCGCAGCCCCGCGGCGATCGTCCGTGGGTCGGGCCACGCTGCGCAAGCGTCCGTCCCGGCTTCGAACCCGCGCACGACGGGCGCGCACCCCGCGGCTTGCACGCTGTACAGGCGGGGAGGCTTCCCTTGGAGCCAGCCGGCGCCGGTGAGCTCCGCGAACGCTTTCCACATGCCGATCAATCCAGTACCGCCGCCCGTGGGGTACACGATCGCATCGGGCAGGGTCCACCCGAGCTGCTCTGCGAGCTCGAGGCCCAGCGTTTTCTTGCCCTCGATACGGTACGGCTCGCGCAACGTCGACATGTCCACGGCGCCGGTCTCCGTGGCGTAGGCGCGGGCCGCCCTGCCGCAGTCCCCGATGTGACCGTCCACGAGCACCAGGTCGCCGCCGAAGCTGCGGATCTGGCCGAGGATCGTGGGCGGCGTAGTGGCCGGCGCGTACACACGCGCCGCGAGGCCGGCGCGCGCGGCGTAGGCCGCGAGCGCGACGCCGGCGTTTCCTGCCGTGGGTACGACCAGCCGCCGGGCCCCCGCGAGCGCGGCGCGGGTCACGGCGGCGGCGAGCCCCCGGGCCTTGAACGAGCCGGTGGGGTTCGCTCCCTCTTCCTTCACACGTAGCTCGCGAAAGCCGTGCTTCGCCGCGAGCCGCGGCACCGTGAGCAGCGGAGTCCCGCCCTCGCCGAGGGTGACCGGCGCCTCCCCGTTGGCGAGCGGCAGCCACTCCCGGTAGCGCCACATGGTCCAGCGACGCTCTAGCAGCAGCGCTCTGGCCTCGGGCGCCGGCGTCGCGCGGTATCGGACGAGGTACGGCTGGCCGCAGGCGCACACGCCGGGCAACCCATCCGCAGTCCGCGTCGCCCCGCAACCGGAGCATTCGAGGGACCATGGGAATTCATACACGGGCATGCAGTCGATCGAGGATCCGCTCCGCCAGCTTGGTCGAGAACCCGGGCAGCGACGCGATTTCCGCCGGCGTCGCCGTCTTCACGCCCGCGAGCGAGCCGAACCGCTCGAGTAGCGCGCGCCGCCGGCCCGGCCCGACGCCCGGTATCGCGAGCAGCTCCGAAGTGATGGTGCGCCGGGCGCGGCGGTGGCGGCTGTAGCTGACCGCAAAGCGGTGCGCTTCGTCGCGGGCGCGCTGCAGCAGCTTGAGCGACGGGCTGCGTCGCGACAGCGTGAGCGGCTCGGCCCGGCCCGGCAGAAAAATCTCCTCCTCGCGCTTTGCGAGGCTCACGATCGGCAGCTGCTCCCGCCCCGCGGCCCGCGCCGCATCGAGCGCCGCGCCGAGCTGGCCTTTCCCCCCGTCGATCACCACGAGGTCGGGGAGCGGCCTGTCCTCGGCGATCCGCCGCGTCAGGTAGCGCGTCACGACCTCGTGCACCGCCGCGAAATCGTCCTGGGGCGCACCCCTGATCTTGAACCGCCGATACTCCGCCTTCTTGGGTCGACCCGCCTCGAACCAGACGAGCGAGCCCACCGTGTCGCGCCCCTGGTTGGTCGAAATGTCGATGCACACGAACACGCGCGGCACTACCGCGAGCCCGAGGTCGCGGCCCAGCGCGAACACCGGGTCCGCCGCCCGCTCGTCGATGTCGAAGCTCTCGATCTTCAAGCTGTCCAGCAGGTGTCGCGCGTTTTGGTCCGCGAGCTCGGCGAGCTGCGCCTTGCTGCCGCGCTGCGGCACGTGCCAATCCACCTCGGGCGCGAGCTCGCCGAGCGACGCGAGGTCTTCGGGGGCGGGCGGGAACGGCAACAGCACCTTGCGGGCCCGGACCTCGAGCGGCAGGTAGCACCGCACGAGAAACGCCGACAAGATCGTTCCTTCCGTCTCGTGCTCGGCGTTCTCCAGGAACCAGTGGTCCCGCGCAATCAGCTTGCCGTCGCGGACGCGGAGGACGACGCCGCACACGTCGTCCCCGTCCCGCGCGATGCCCACCGCGTCGGCGTCGCCGCCGCCCACGAGCTCGACCGCCTGCGGTTGCTCCAGCTGGTCGAGCCACTTCAGGGCGTCACGCACCTGCGCCGCCCGCTCGAAGTCGAGCTGGCGCGACGCCTGCTGCATCCGCTCGCGCAGCCCGATGCGCACGTCCACGGTCTTCCCTTCGAGGAAGAGGACCACGTCGTCGATCATCCGCTGGTAGTCCGCCGCGCTCTGCAGGGCGACGCACGGCGCCCGGCAGCGCTCGATGTGGTAATCGAGACAGGGCCGGTCCGGGGCCTCGCGCGGCAGATCCCAGTGGCACGAGCGCACCGTGAAGATGCGGCGGATGATCTTCAGGGTCTGCCGCAGCGTGGCGACATCGGTGTACGGCCCGAAGTAGCGGGCGCCGGGAATCGACACCCGGCGGGTGACGAGCACGCGCGGGAAAGCCTCCGCCAGAGTCACCGCGATCCGGGGATAGCTCTTGTCGTCGGTGAGCCGGATGTTGAAGCGCGGCCGGTGCTCCTTGATGAGGTTGTTCTCGAGCAGCAGCGCCTGGGCCTCGGTCGGGACGATGATCGTCTCGAGGTCGGTGATCTGACTCACCAGCGCCGCTCGCTCGGGCGTATCCCCGGCGTCAGGGCCGACGTAGCTCGGCACCCGGACGCGGAGGCTCTTCGCCTTCCCCACGTAGAGGATCTCGCCGGCGGCGTTCTTCCACAGATACACGCCGGGTTTGTCGGGAAGGACTTCTAGGGTGCGCGAAAGGCGGTCAGGGATTGCCATGTCCGGACGGCATCGGGATGCTTGAGCGCCAGCGTCAGCGCGGCGTACACGATCCCAAAGATAGCCAGCACGGCAACCCCACGCGGCACCGGCGGGACGCCGCCCGTGAGCCGCGCCACGCCGATCGCGGCCGCGCCCGCGAGCACGCCTGCGACCAGCGTGATCCCGAATGCCCGCCAGTCGGCGCCGCGCAGCACGCTGCCGATGCGCCGACTCAGACCGCGCAGGTTGAAGGTGGTGTTCACGAACACGCCGATCGACGAGCCGAGCGCGATCCCCGGCGCGCCGAGCCAGCGCATGAGCAGCCAGGCGAGTGCCGTCGAGACGACGAGCGACAGGGCCGCGATCTTCACCGGCGTACGCGTGTCGCGCATGGCGTAGAACCCCGACGCGAACAGCTTCACCGTCGCCTGACCCAACATGCCGACCCCGTACGCGGCGAGGACGCTGCCGACGAGGCCGGTGTCATCCGCCGTGAACCGGCCGGTCTGGTACAGCGCGGCGACGATCTCCCGGCTCAACGCGATGCACGCGATGGACGACGGCACCACGAAATACACGATTCGCCGGAAGCCGACGGCGATCCGCGCTCGCAGCTGCTCGTTGGGCGCGGGACCTCCCCCCCCCGCGGACGCCTCACGCGACAGCTCCGGCAGCGACACCGCGGTGACCGAGACGCCGAACAGACTGATGGGCAGGACCTGGATCAGTTGCGCATAGCCAAGGGCCGAGACGCCGCCTGGCCCCGTGAACGAGCCGAGCAGCGTGTCGATGAGCCCCGAGAGCTGGGCGACCCCCGCCCCGAGCACCAGTGGCACCCACGCGAGCAGCACATTCCGCACGCCCTCGAGGCGCATGGATGGCCTTAGATCGATGCCGTGGAGCAATTTCCAGCACGCAGGCAGCTGCACGGCGATCTGCAACAAGCTGCCGGCAACGGTGCCCCAGGCGAGAGCCAGCGCCACCCGGTGCAGCTGGGCATCGAGCGGTAGCGCCCGGTTCGCGAACCAGGTCCCCGCCGAGAGCATGCCCACGATCCCCGCGATGTTCCAGAGCGCGGGGGCCGCGTACGGCAGGAAGAAACGCCGGTGGGTGTTGAGAACGCCCAGACACCAGGCTGAGATCACCATCAGCCCCGCCATGGGAAATAGGATGCGCACCAGCGTGATGGTGAGCTGGCGGCGTGGCTCGTCGAAGCCCTGCGCGATCACCGTAGTGATCGCCGGAGCCAGGGCGAGCCCGAGCAGGGCGAGCACACCGGACGCGAGCACCAGCAACCCGAGAATCGCTCCCGCCAGGGCCCGCGCCGCAGCCTTGTCCGGCCGCTCGTTGAGGGCGGCGTACACCGGAATGAACGACCCGGCGAGTGTGCCCTCGCTGAGTAGATTGCGGATGGTGTTGGGGATCCGGAGCGCGGCGCGGAAGGCGTCCGCGGGGATGCTGTCGTTGCCGAAGTAGTGCGCAAACACCCGCTCGCGCACGTAGCCAAGCACCCGCGTCAGCAGGATGCCGGCGGCGACCTGCGCCGCGTGGCGCGCTCCCCCACCACCCCCGCCGGCGGCCGGCTTTGGCGCGGTCAGGTCGGACGCTTCTTCTTACCGGGGTCTTCCAGCAGGCGTTGGACGAACTGCAGCTCCTCACGCATGCCGGCGATGGAGCGGTTCAGGTCCTCGAGGTCGGTTTCCAGCGCTTCCACGCGCTGCTCCAGCTGCCGCACGCCCGCCCCCCCCCCACTCCCCGCACCCCCTCCGTCTCCCTGAGCCTCCAGCCGCCGCGCAATCGAGCGCCCGAGCGGCGAATCGAGCAGGATCGCGGTGATGGGAATCATCAGGGCCACGAGGAGCACGACAACGAGGACCCACATGAAGGGATTCTACGAAGCGCTCGCCCAGCGCGCCACCTCCTGCTCCAAGGCGTCGACGAGGCCGGGCCCGTAGCGGATGAGGAACGACGGGAGGGTGAGCACGCGCTCCTGCGGCTGTCCCGTTGGATAGACCGCCGCACGGGCGCGGGCGATCTGGCGCACCAGCGTCTCGCCCTCGAGGCGCTTGAGGCTCGCCACGAGTTTCTTCTCGATCGTCTGCGCGCCCGCGAGGGCAGCGTTGCGTGCGGACTCGACCGTCCGCTCGAGCGTCGGATCGATCTTCACGACGGAATCGAGCAGGCGGCCGTACTGCTCCTCGATACCGCTGCGCAGCGCCGCGAGCGTCGCCACGGTCTCGGGCGGCAGCTCGTGCCGGACGAGGCGGGCCTCGAGCTCGCCCGGCCGGCCATCGAAGGCCGTGAGGTCGATCCCGTGGCGCTCCATCAGCTTCTCTACCCGGCCCTCCACGATCACCCCGGACCAGCGCGGCACCGGAGGCTGGCGCGTCACGCCGAGCGCGTCGTACAGCGGCACGGCGTCCTGGAGATATTTGAGCTCCGCCGGGCCTGCCGCGTAGGCCACCGTTGGGAGTAGCGCCGCCTCCACCACGGGCCGGAGCAGCACGTTGGGCGAGAGCCGCTCCGGCGCCTCCACGGCGATGCGCTCCAGCTCCGTGCGGGTGAAGCGCTCCCCGCTCCGGCGCGTCACGTAGGCCTCGCCGTCCCGCTGCAACCGGTCACGGCCCTGGCGGGCCTCCACGAAGACGGGCGTGTAGCCGTCCGAGAGCGTGAGGTCGAGCCCCTTGAGCACCCAAACGGCGGCCGCCCGCTTGGCGCTGGCGTCGTGTGCGCGCAGCACCACGAGCCCCCGGGGCCCGAGCAACGCGTCCAGCGCCCTGGCGAACGCGTCCGCGAGCGTGACCTCGGGGCGGTACCATCGCTCCAGCCATTCGACCACGCCGGCCTTGAATTCGGTCTCGGGCGTGCCGTCCCTCAGTTGGGCGAGCGCGGTAAGGATCTCCGGACCACACGGCTCGTGTGCGACCGGAACCAGCGGCGCATCCGCCGCGCGCTCGCGCAGCACGATCTGCACGAGGTCACCGCCGGCGTTCAAGAACCAGGTGTGGTTCGCCTCGGCGAAGTCGTGGTCGTCCCCCGCCACCCAGAACACCGGTACCACGCGTACCCGCCGCTCCCGCTCCAGGCGCTGGGCGAGCGCGATTGCCGACAGCGCCTTGTAGACGGTGTAGAGTGGCCCGGTGAAGAGCCCCGGCTGCTGGCCGGTCGTGACGACCAGGACCTCGCCCGCCGCGAGCCGATCGCGCGCCGCCCCCGGGAGCGCGGCCGCGACCACGTCCGGCATCACGCGCCGCGGTGCCAGCCGCGACTCGGGAAGCGCGAGTGGTGCGATCGGCGTTGTCACTATCCGCGGAATCACCCTTCCCCCTTCCCGCTTCCCGCTTCCCGGGCTTCCCCGAACACGTCCGCTTGAAACGTGAATACCTCGGTCGCCGGTTCCCGCCACGCGTCCGGCGGCAGCCCGGCCTTGCGGCAGGTCGCCGCAAGAAACGCTTCGGGCCCCCAATGATACTCGCGTCCCACCTGGGGGAGGAGCAGCGCGATCAGCCGCTCGCGTCGCACGATCAAGCCGTCCCGACCGACCACCACGCGCTCCGCGTCCACGGGCGCGGGCAGCAGCGTACGCTCGGACAGCACGGAGATCTCGAGGGCGAGGGACGGCAGCTCCTCGCGGCTGACCGGGGCGAAGCGCGGATCATCCCGCGCCGCGGCGACCGCCATCTCCCGCACCACGGCACCGAGCTCGCGATCGGCCGCGATGTGGCCGATGCAGCCACGCAGCGCGCCGCGCTCCGTGAGGGTCACGAAGGCCCCGCGCTTCAGCGCCGCCCCGGGCACGGCGCACACCGGCGGCAGCGGCCGCCCCTCGAGGTGCGCTTCCAGCGTCGCCCGCGCCAGCCCCAGCAGTGCGGCCCGGTCCGCCGGCGTCAGCTCAGGATCCGCGATGGTAGGGTTCCCCCCGGCGGATGGTGTACGCTCGGTACAACTGCTCGTACACGATCACCCGGGTCAGCTCGTGCGGGAATGTCAGCCGGGAGAGGCTCCACGTCCGCTCGGCGGACTGCAACACGGCGGCCGGGAGCGCCTCCGCGCCGCCGATCGCAAAGGCCACGTCCCGGCCGTCCAGCTCCCAGCGCGCCGTCCAGTCGGCGAGCTGCTCGGACGTCCACTGCTCTCCCCCTTCGGAGAGCGCGACGAGGCGCGAGCCCTCGGGCACTCCCTCGAGGATTCGCGCCTGGTCCTTCACTTCCCGTTCCTCGACCCGCGTGTAGCGGCGCAGTCGCTCGAGGTACCCGTCACAGGCCGCGCGGAGCGCCGCGTCCCGCACGCGGCCCACCGCGACGATACGGTAGTGCATCAGGCATACATCCCTCGCAGCCGGTGCATCGCCGCCACACGATCGACCGCGACGATGTAGGAGGCGATGCGGGTGTTCACCTTGTACTTCTCCGTCGTCACCGCGACTTCGTTGAAGGCGCGCACCATGATGCTCTCGAGGCGCCGGTTCACGGTGTCCTCGTCCCAGAAGTAGCCGCCGCGGTCCTGCACCCACTCGAAGTAGCTCACGGTCACGCCGCCGGCGTTCGCGAGGATGTCGGGAATGACGAAGACGCCCTTCTTCTCGAGGATCTCGTCGGCGGCGGCGGTGGTGGGACCGTTCGCGCCCTCGCAAATGATCTTCGCTTTGATCTGCGGGGCGTTCTTGCGCGTGATGACGTTCTCGG